>CAMBWM010000001.1 GCA_945871335.1 Polaromonas sp. YR568
AGAAAGGGCAGCCCTACCCTTTCCTGCCGCTACTCGGGCTTGATGTTTCGTTCCTTGATGAGCTTGGTCCAGCGCAGCTCTTCCTTGCCCATGAAGTCCTTGAACTCCGCCGGCGTCGAGGCGCGTATCTCCACGCCCTGCGGCTTGAAGCGCTCGATCATGTCCGGGTCGGCAGCCGCCTTGGCGATCGCCCTCTCCAGCTTGTCGACGATGGGCCGGGGGGTGCCGGCCGGCACCACCATGCCCTGCCAGAAGGTCACCACAAAGTCCTTCATCCCGGTTGCCTCAGCCATCGTCGCAATCTCCGGGAAGGCGGCCGAGCGCGCGGCGCTGGTGATCGCGATGGCGCGCGTCCTGCCGGTGGCCAGAATCGGCTTTGCCTCGAGCGAGGCCGAGAACATCATCTGCGACTGGCCGCCCGCCACATCCTGGCCGGCTTGCGCGCCGCCCTTGTAGGGCACGTGCGTCATGTCGAGGCCGGCCTCTTGTTTGAGCATCTCAGCGATCAGGTGGTTGGTCGCGCCGATGCCGGAACTGGCGATGTTGAACTTGCCGGGATTGGCCTTCACGTGGGCGATCAGCTCGGCCAGGTTCTTGGCCGGGAACGCTGAGTTGACATGCAGGATGAACGGTGTGAACGACATCAGCGACACCAGCTCGAAACTCTTGTTCGGGTCGTATTGCACCTGCCCGGTGAGCGTCGGGTTGATCACCAGCGAGGTGCCGCCAGCGTAAATCGTGTAACCATCGGCCGGCGCCTTGGCAACGTAGTTGGAGGCCAGGGTGGTGGCTGCGCCAGCGCGGTTGTCGATCAGCACCGGTTTGCCGAGTTCGATCGCGAGCTTGTTGGCGTAGACGCGGGCCACCGCATCGTTCACGCCGCCCGGTGGATACGGCACCACCATGGTGATCGGCTTTTGCGGCCAGTCGGCTTGCGCCATACTGGTCAACGGCAACACGAGGGCGGCGAGGAACGCCACGATGAACGTCGAAAATTTCATGGTCTGGTGTCCTTCATTCGGACCGGTAGTCTAGTCCGCCTTCTGGCAAGCGTCCCGCAGCACCTGGCCCGCTCGACGGCGTCGCCGCGAATCACGCGGTAAAACTCGGCGCCGGCCGGCACCGGCACCGCAGCGCACAGCGGTGTGCAGGCGCAAACCCAGCAGGTCGGCACACAGCGCCTTGAGCGCCCCAAGACCGGCCGAAGCCGGCCGCCCCCCGTGGGGATCAAGCAAAGTGGCAAAGCCACATTTGCTTGAGAGAGATGCGAAGCCTTCGGTGTTCTTGCGCGCGACCTGGCCCTGAGAGACGGCAGCCGGGTTCGCTTCGTTCAGGTGCCTGACTAGGCCAGTGCCAATTCCGCAAGGCGGAGGGCACCCTCCATGCTGCGGGCGCCGCCGATGAACAGGTTCGAGTGGCAAAAGACACTGTCTTGCACACCCGTCACCGCGGCCAGTTCCTGGTTTCGAAGTCCAGTCCAAGCCTTGGGCAAGTCCAATCTGGCAAGGAATGAGCCGATCTCGACCGGCACTGTCTTGACTTGGTACTGTTCGCCTTCCGAATCGGGATAGATCACGAACATGACTTCGGGCATTTCTGCCACGACCACGTGCGTCCACGGCATGCCGCCTTCCTGAAGGTAGAGCACGCGTCCATCCAGCAATCGCTGCGCACGTCGCACGATGTCCTGGGATCTGAACTGGGAGATCTTCTTGATGATCGCCCGATCCAGAAATTTCCGGGTGATGGCAATAGCCTCTAGGAATCGGGATTCCTGAAGTTGGGCTTTCGCAATCGACGTCAGCCCATGCTCCTCCATCCAGTTGGTATTGAGCTGCGCGATCAAGGCCGACAGGCCGAAGATTCCGGGGGCGACGCTGCCCTGCCCTGTGTCGACGATGTCAAGGTATTGAACCAAGGAGGCATCGATGGATCGGACAGTCTCTGCCACGGCGCTCGGATCAAGCGGGACCCCAACGCTGCCCGCCAAAGCCTGCACATAGGCAGCGCCGTGCACAGACCACACCAGGCCTGCACTGGCATAACCCACACCGTGCGCATCCTTACCGTCGACCCGATGCGCCGGCCTGGCGCCGTCGAAGCCGCGCTGGTGGTGATCAAAGCGGCCCCGCTCGATGTCCCAGATGCCGCCGACATCGACGGCAAAATCGGCGGCGTCAATCAGCTCATCTTGGCGGCTGCGGACCAGGGTGTGGGAGGGATACACGCCCATCAAGACACCGACGCCGAAGACGTCGTCAGCGTGGAAGCTGCCACTGTGCGTGGCGATGGTTTTGTGAGCGAGCCTCATCGTAGGATCACTGTAGGCCGCCATCAGGGGCGCTTGCGTGCTGTGGCCGGCTTGACGCCCACCGCACTGCGGCGCGCACTGCCGGTCTCGCGCGGCGGCAATCCGGTGTGCTGCGTCAGCAGCGCGCCGCGGCGCGGCGCCTTGGCCGCGACGGGCCGCCCTTCGCGCCGCATCGGCTCGATGCGCCCGCCGCCAGGCTGGAAGGTCGGGATCAGGTGCTGCTTGCCATTGCCGATCAGGTCGGAGCGGCCCATCGCCGCCAGCGCCTCGCGCAGCAGCGGCCAGTTGGCGGCGTCGTGGTAGCGCAGGAAGGCCTTGTGCAGCCGGCGCCGGCGCTCGCCGCGGACGATGTCGACGGTCTCGACCTTGGCCGGGTCACGGCTCAAGCCCTTGAGCGGGTTGCGGCCGCTGTGGTACATCGCGGTGGCAGTGGCCATCGGGCTGGGGTAGAAGGTCTGCACCTGGTCGGCGCGGAAGCCACTGCGCTTGAGCCACAGCGCCAGGTTCATCATGTCCTCGTCGCTGGTGCCGGGGTGGGCCGCGATGAAATACGGGATCAGGAACTGCTTCTTGCCGACCTCGGCGCTGATCTTGTCGAACATCGCCTTGAAGCGGTCGTAGCTGCCGATGCCGGGCTTCATCATCATCGACAAAGGCCCACCCTCGGTGTGCTCGGGCGCGATTTTGAGGTAGCCGCCGACATGGTGGCTGACGAGCTCGCGGATGTACTCGGGCGATTTCAGTGCCAAGTCGTAGCGTAGGCCCGAGGCGATCAGGATCTTCTTCACGCCCTTGACCGCGCGCGCGCGGCGGTACATCTTGATCAGCGGCGCATGGTCGGTGTGCAGGTTAGGGCAGATGCCGGGGAAAACGCAGCTGGGCTTGCGGCAGGCCGCCTCGATGGCCGCGCTCTTGCAGCCCAGCCGGTACATGTTGGCGGTCGGACCACCCAGGTCGCTGACGACGCCGGTAAAGCCCTCGACCTTGTCGCGCATGTCCTCGATCTCGCGAATCACCGAGTCCTCGCTGCGGCTCTGGATGATGCGACCCTCGTGCTCGGTGATCGAGCAGAAGCTGCAGCCGCCGAAGCAGCCACGCATGATGTTGACCGAGAAGCGGATCATCTCCCAGGCCGGGATCTTGGTCGGCCCGTCATGGCGGCCTTGCTCGTCGGCGTAGCGCGGGTGCGGGCTGCGCGCATAAGGCAGGTCGAACACCTGGTCCATCTCGGCCGTGCTCAGCGGGATCGGCGGCGGGTTGATCCACAGGTCGCGCTCGGTGCCGTGGAAGTCGTAGCGCTGCACCAGCGCACGCGCATTGCCTGGGTTGGTCTCAAGGTGCAGCACCCGGCTGGCATGGGCGTAGAGCACCGCATCGCGCTTGACCTGCTCGTAGCTGGGCAGCCGGATCACCGTGCGGTCGCGCGCCGGCATCTTGATGCGGCCGGTCGCCGGCGTCGGCGTGCGGCTGACGAAGACGATGGGCCGCTCGTCCGCGCCCAGGGATGAACCGGCAAAGCCCGCGCTGTCGCCCTTGCCGCTTTCAACCGCACAGTCCACGCCCTGCCCAGCCGCCAGCTCGGCGGTGGTCTGGTAGGGGTTGATGTGGTCGTCGATGCGCCCGGGCAGGTCGACTTCGCTCGAATCGAGCTCGAACCAGCCGGCAGCCGACGGGTCGTCGTCGCGGCGCAGGAAAGCGGTGCCGCGTACATCGGTGATCGCAGCCACCGACTCGCGTGCGGCTAGCCGGTGCGCGATCTCGACGATCGCTCGCTCGGCGTTGCCATAGAGCAGCAGGTCGGCCTGCGCATCGACCAGGATGGACCGTCGCACCTTGTCTTGCCAGTAGTCGTAGTGCGCGATGCGGCGCAGGCTGGCCTCGATGCCGCCGAGCACGATCGGCACATCGTTCCAGGCTTCGCGGCAGCGCTGTGAGTAGACCAGCGCGCTGCGGTCGGGACGCGCACCGCCCTCGCCGCCCGCGGTGTATGCGTCGTCGTGGCGCAGCTTGCGGTCAGCGGTGTAGCGGTTGATCATCGAATCCATGTTGCCGGCCGTCACGCCGAAGAACAGGTTCGGTTTGCCCAGCGACTGGAAGGCCGCAGCGCTGCGCCAGTCAGGCTGGGCGACGATGCCGACGCGAAACCCTTGAGCCTCGAGCATCCGGCCGATCACCGCCATGCCGAAGCTGGGGTGGTCGACATAAGCGTCGCCGGTGACGATCACGATGTCGCAGCTGTCCCAGCCCAGCGCGTCCATTTCGGCGCGGCTGGTCGGCAGAAACTTGGCGGTGCCGAAACGCTTGGCCCAGTAGGGCCGGTAGCTCATCAGCGGCTTGGCGGCGGGGGATAGGGCAAGGGCAGTCAAGGGGCAGGCTCAAAAGACAACCAACGATTGTCGCTGCTTCAGCCGCCCTTCGCGCAGCAATGCTCAGCTGGCCTTGCGCCTGGCAAGGCCGTGCAGCATGGGGCAAGGCCGGCGCGGGCGCAGTGCGTCCGGGCCTGGCTCGAAGCACAGAGGGTTTTCATGCGCGGCCACGGCGCACCGGCTGGCATGATGGGCCTGGAAATTGACGCCCCGGCAGGCACCCGGTGGCGCGACGGAACAAGCCCCTGGCGCGCAGCGCGCGCGCCGACCGACTTCAAGAAAGCCCGCCATGAACATCGAATCCATCGTCATCGACACCGGGACCGATCAGCTGCTGTGCGAGATCCGCGATCGCGTCGCGATCATCACGCTCAACCGTCCGGACGCCCGCAATGCGCTGTCAGACCAGCTCACACCCGCGCTGCGCCGGATGATCAGCGAGCGCGGCGACGACGAGCGGGTCGGCTCGCTGCTAATCACCGGCGCGGGCACCGCGTTCTGCGCCGGTGGCGACGTCAAAGGCATGGGCGACAACAGCAACAAGTCCAGCATGTCGACCGAAGAGCGAATCACCGATCTGATCGATCGCCAACGACGCCTGACCGGCGCGCTGGTGGGGGTTCGCAAACCGACCTTGGCGGCATTGCCGGGTCCGGCGGCCGGCGCCGGGCTCGCGATCGCGCTGGCCTGCGACCTGCGAATCGCTGCGCAATCGTCGTTTGTCAGTGCGGGCTACTCGCGGATCGGCCTGCCCGGCGACTATGGCATTGCCTGGCTGTTGACGCGAACCGTCGGCTCGCCGATCGCGCGTGAACTGATGTTCGGCTCTGATCGAGTCAATTCGGGTCGCGCCGAGCGCATCGGACTGTTCAACCGGGTGGTCGACGACGACCAGTTGCAAGCCGAGGCGTTTGCCTGGGCCAGATCGCTGGCCCATGGCCCTGCGGTCGCGCTGCGCCACATGAAGGACAACCTCGACGAAGCCGCGCACATCGACTTCGACACCGCGCTGGTGCATGAGGCCCGCCGGCTGGTCGAGACCTCGCGCACCGAGGATCACCGCGAAGCCGTTCGAGCCTTCGTCGAAAAGCGCGCCCCGGTCTTCATGGGGTATTGAGCGCCCCCAGGCCGGCCGAAGCCGGCCGCCCCCCGTGGGGATCAAGCAAAGTGGCAAAGCCACATTTGCTTGAGAGCCAGCGCGCTGCGCTCACCAGCTGACCTCCCGGTCAGGTGTCGCGCCGATCTTGTGGATCGACAGGTCGGCGCCCTCGTACTCTTCCTCGGCCGACAGCCGCAAGCCCATCGTGAGCTTGAGCACACCGTAGACGACAAACCCGCCGATCAGCGCCCAGGCCACGCCCATCAGCGTGCCCAAGACCTGGGCCCCCAGCGTCACACCGCCCAGACCGCCCAGGCTTTTCAGGCCGAAGATGCCGCAGGCGATGCCGCCCCAGGCGCCGCACAGACCGTGCAGCGGCCAGACACCGAGCACGTCGTCGATCCGCCACTTGTTCTGGGTCAGCGTGAACATCTTGACAAAGATCGCACCCGCGATACCGCCGACCACCAGCGCGCCCAAGGGGTGCATCAGGTCCGAACCTGCGCACACCGCGACCAAACCGGCGAGTGGGCCGTTGTAGACGAAGCCCGGGTCGTTCCTGCCCATCAGCGAGGCCACCAGCGTGCCACCGACCATCGCCATCAGCGAGTTCACCGCCACCAGGCCGCTGATTTTGTCGATGGTCTGCGCGCTCATCACGTTGAAACCGAACCAGCCCACCGCCAGGATCCAGGCGCCCAGCGCCAGAAACGGGATGCTCGACGGCGGATGGGCGCTGACCATGCCGTCCTTGCGGTAGCGACCGGCGCGCGCCCCCAGCAGCAGCACCGCTGCCAGGCCGATCCAGCCGCCCACCGCGTGCACCACCACGCTGCCTGCGAAGTCGTGGAACTCGGCGCCAGTCTGGGACTTGATCCAGCCCTGGATGCCGAAGCGCTGGTTCCAGGCCACGCCCTCGAACAGCGGGTAGATCAGCCCCACCAGCACCGCGGTGGCGATCAACTGCGGCCCGAAGCGGGCACGTTCAGCGATGCCGCCCGAGACGATGGCAGGAATCGCCGCCGCGAAGGTCAGCAGGAAGAAGAACTTGACCAACTCGTAGCCGTTCTTGGCCGCCAGCGCCTCGGCACCGGTGAAAAAGCTCACGCCGTAAGCGACCGAGTAGCCGACAAAGAAGTAAGCGATGGTCGAGACCGAGAAGTCGACCAGGATCTTGACCAGCGCATTGACCTGGTTCTTTTTGCGCACCGTGCCGAGTTCCAGAAAAGCGAAACCCGCGTGCATCGCCAGCACCATGATGGCGCCCAGCAATATGAACAAGGCGTCGGTGCCTTGCTTGACCTGATCCATGAGATGTCTCCTCTGTTGGGATGGCCTCGTTGCGGCGCCAAATGCACCAGCCCGGGCAAAAACGCACCAGTCAAAGCAAATTTCATGCCTCAGCTGGTGCATCACCCACACACCGGGCGGCACCGAATCGCCCGCAATCAGCCCCTTTACCGTGCATGACGCACCAAAGTGGATTTCTCCTGAACGCCCCGAGGCCGGACGAAGCCGGCCGCCCCCCATGGGGGTCAAACAAAGTGGCAAAGCCACATTTGCTTGAGGACAAAGCGGCTGAACCCGCCTGACACGGCAACGCTGCGCTTGGCCGCCAACAGCCAGACCAAGCCGATGGCTCGCGGGACAAGCAAGCGTCCGGCCAACATCGTCGAAACAGACGATTGAGGCCTGCAGGCACGACCCCTAGAGTGCGCAGCAGGAGAAGCACATGGCATCGCCAAGAACGATTCGTACATTGAAATCGCTAGGCATGCGTGACACGCCCGCAAGGATCTGATGGACGCCACCGCCGCGATGCAACTGACCCAGCCGCTGCACAAGGCGCTGATCGAACGCCCTGAGGCCACGGCGCTGGTGTGCGGCCAGCGCCGCACCCGCTTCGCAGCGCTGGCCGACCGGGTCGCTCGGCTGGCGGCGGTGCTGCAAGCCCTGGGCCTGAAGCCAGGCGACCGGGTCGCGATGCTGGGCCCCAACAGCGACCACTATGTGGTTTTTTTCTACGCGGTGTGGTGGGCCGGCGGCGTGATCAACCCGGTCAACACCCGCTGGAGTGCGCGTGAAATCGCCTATTCGCTAGACGATTGCGATACCGGCTTGTTGCTGGTCGACGCCCCGTTCCACGCCACGGCCTTGGGCCTGCGCGGGCTCAGCAACAGCTTGACGCAGTTGCTGCACTGGGGCGATGGCGCTGCGCCCGAGGGCTTGGTCGACTTGCCTGCGTTGGTGGCCGCGGCTACGCCAATGGCCGACACCGGCCGCGGTGGCAAGGACCTGGCAGCCGTGATGTACACCGGCGGCACCACTGGACGGCCCAAAGGCGTGATGCTCACGCACGCGAATCTCTACCTGAACCTGTTGTGCGCCAATCTGGCGGCGCAACGCCCGCTCGAAGCCGTCGGCATCGCGATCGCGCCGATGTTTCACGTCGGAGGCATGGGTTTGACACTGCAGTTGATGCAGCGCCTGTGCCGCCAGGTCATCTTGCCGGCCTTCGACGAGGTCGCGCTGCTGCAGGCGGTCGCAGACGAGCGCGGCAGCGAGACTTTTCTGGTGCCCACGATGCTCAAGCGCCTGGTCGAGCATCCGCGCTTTGGCGAGTTCGACACCCGCAGCCTGCAACTCGTGCTCTACGGAGCGGCGCCGATCGATGAGGCGCTGCTGGCCCAAGCTCAGGCGGCACTGCCCGAGGCGGGCTTTTGCCAGCTCTACGGCATGACCGAGCTGTCACCGGTGGTGACCGCGCTGCCCGCTTGGTGCCATGCCGCCGACCAGCCGGCCGAGCTGCGCCGCCAGCGGCTGCGATCGGCCGGCCGGCCGGTGGCAATTGCCGAGCTGCGAATCGTCGATGGGCAAGGCCAAGTGTTGCCCAATGGCCAGGTCGGCGAGATCGTGGTGCGCGGCCCGACCGTGATGGCGGGTTACTGGAACCAACCCGAGCAGACCGCGGCAGCGATCCAAGACGGCTGGATGCACACCGGCGATGGTGGCTGGATGGACAACGACGGCTTCGTCTATGTCGTCGACCGGATCAAGGACATGATCGTCACCGGCGGCGAGAACGTCTATTCGGCCGAGGTCGAAAACGCGATCACCGAGCTGCCAGCCGTCAGCATGGTCGCGGTGATCGGCGTGCCCGATGAGCGCTGGGGCGAGCGGGTGCATGCGGTGGTGGTGCTGCGCGCCGGTCACAGCCTGAGCGCCGAAGACCTGGTGGCGCATTGCCGGGCCCAGATCGCCGGCTACAAGTGCCCGCGCAGCGTCGAGTTCCGCACCGAGTTGCCGCTGTCGGCCGCCGGCAAGATGCTGAAGTATGAGTTGCGCGCGCCGTTCTGGGCCGGGCGCAACCGGCACGTCAACTGACCGAGACCCTATGTCACTACACCGCCCTGGCCCCATGCGTCTGCCCGATCGCATCACCCGTCGGCTGAGGCTGCCGCTGATCGCCGCACCCATGCTCGCCGTCTCGGGCGTCGAGCTGGTCGTGGCGGCCTGCCGCAACGGCGTGATCGGCGCCTTCCCGACGGCCAATGCACGCAGCACCGCGCAGCTCGACCAGTGGCTGAGCGAGATTCACCAGCGCCTGTTCGCCGCACCCGAGGAAGCCGCTCCCTGCTGCCCCAACCTGATCATGCGATCACCCCGGCTGGCCGAGGACTTGGCCTGCCTGCTGGCCCACCGGGTCGAGCTGGTGATCACCAGCGTGGGCTCGCCGGCGCCAGTGGTGTCGGCGCTGCACGGCATCGGCTGCTTGGTGCTGGCCGACGTCGCCACGCTGGAACACGCTCGCAAGGCGATTGCCGCTGGTGCCGACGGCCTGGTGCTGCTCAGCGCCGGTGCCGGTGGGCAGACCGGCTGGCTCAACCCCTTCGCCTTTGTGCGTGCGCTGCGCGCCGAGTACGACGGCCCGCTGGTGCTGGCCGGCGGCATCAGCGATGGCGCGGCGCTGCGCGCTGCGGGGATCTTGGGTGCAGACCTGGCCTACATGGGCACGCGATTCATCGCCAGCCATGAGAGCCTGGCTGCCGACGCCTACAAACAGATGCTGATCGACAGCAGCGCTGACGACGTGCTGCTGACCAAGGCTTTCACCGGACTGGCCACCAGCATGCTGCTGCCGTCGATCCGCCGTGCCGGGCTGGACCCCGACAGGCTCGACGAGTTGGTCACGCCCAAAACCGCAGCGCAGATGTTCGGCGGCGCCGCACAAAACGACGGTCCAAAGCGCTGGAGCGACATTTGGAGCGCCGGCCACAGCGTGTCAGGCGTGCACTCGCTGCAATCGGTGGACGCGCTGGTGGCCGAGGTCGAGCACCAGTACCACCACGCCATCGCCTGATCTGTCCGGCCCGCTTCAGGCCCTCGGCGCGCGCCAGGTCTAGACCTGGTTATGCTGGTCGGCTGCGCGATGCGCCCAATCCACCCGAAGGAATCACGATGAAATTGACCCAGACCCTGCTGGCCGGGGCGATCGCGCTCGCGGTCGCCACCAGCGCACAAGCCCAGGGATTCCCCACCAAGCCGATCCGGGTCGTGGTGACTTTCCCCGCGGCCGGCGCACCCGACATCCTCGCGCGGCTGTTTGCCGACAAAGCCCAGTTCGGCCAGCCGGTGATGATCGACAACGTGCCAGGCGCGGGCGGCAACATCGGCGCCGACAAGGTCGCCAAGGCACCGGCCGACGGCTACACGCTGGTGATGGCCACGGTGGGCACGCATTCGATCAATGGCTCGCTCTACCCCAAGATGCCTTACGACATGGTCAAGGACTTCAGCCCGATCGCGCATGTCGCGAGCGCGCCGAACCTGCTGGTGGTGACCAACGACTTGCCGGTCAAGAGCGTCGCCGAACTGATCAGCTACATGAAGGCCAACCCGAACAAGCTCAGCTTCGGCTCACCTGGCATCGGCTCATCGGTGCATGTCTCGGGCGAGTTGTTCAAATCCATGACCGGCACAACGATGCAGCATGTGCCTTACAAGGGCCGGCAGTTCGCAATCCCCGACCTGGTCGGCGGGCAGATCCAGCTGATGTTCGACAACATGCCGTCGGCGCTGCCGATGGCCAAGGACGGCAAGATACGTGCGCTGGCCCAGACCACCGCCAAGCGATCGCCGGCCGCGCCCGACGTGCCCACGGTGGCCGAGACTGTGCCGGGCTTCGAAGCCACGACCTGGTTCGCGATGTTCGCCCCGGCCGGCACGCCGCGCGACGTCGTGATGCGAATCAATGCCGAGATGGTTCGGGTCTTCAAGCTGCCCGAGGTCGTCGACAAGTTGAAGACCCTGGGCCTCGAACCCTGGATCTCGACGCCTGAGGAGTTGGCCAAGTACCAGGCCAGCGAGATCGTCAAATGGGCCAAGGTCGTCAAGGACTCGGGCGCCAGGGCCGAATAGCCCCGCCGGCCCGGCCCTAGAAGATGGTCAGGCTGACCCAATAGCACACTGCGGCCACAAAGGCCGTGGCGGGGATCGTGAAGACCCAGGCCAGCACGATGTTGCCGGCCACGCCCCAACGCACCGCCGAGGCGTTGCGCACCGAACCCACGCCGACGATCGCACCCGTGATGGTGTGCGTGGTCGACACCGGCACGCCCATCGCGGTGGCGATGAACAGCGTGATCGCACCGCCTGTCTCGGCGCAAAAACCACCCACCGGCTTGAGCTTGGTGATGCGTTGGCCCATGGTCTTGACGATGCGCCAACCGCCGAACATCGTGCCCAGGCCGATCGCGGCGTAGCAGACCCAGATCACCCAAGAAGGCGGCATCTTGTCGGCCGCGCCGACATAGCCCGCAGCGATCAGCAGCATCCAGATGATGCCGATGGTCTTTTGCGCATCGTTGCCGCCGTGACCCAGCGAATAAGCGCCTGCCGAGACCAGTTGCAGCCGCCTGAACCAACGGTCGACCTTCAACGGTGACGCTCGACGGCAGACCCAGGCCACCAGCACCATCATCAAGCCACCGAGCAAGAATCCCAGCAAGGGTGAGATGAAGATGAAGGCCACCGTCTTCATCACACCGGCGCCGATCAGCTTGCCCGCGCCGGCCTTGGCCATCACCGCGCCGACGATGCCGCCGATCAGCGCATGCGAGCTCGACGACGGAATGCCGTAGAACCAGGTGATCAGGTTCCAGGTGATCGCGCCTATCAGCGCGCCGAACACCACGTGGTGGTCGACCACGCCGGGCTGGACGATGCCTTTGCCGATGGTGGCCGCGACATTGAGGTGAAACACCGCGATCGCCAAGACATTGAAAAACGCCGCGAACAAGACCGCCCGCTGAGGTTTGAGCACCCCGGTGGAGACGACGGTGGCGATCGAATTGGCGGCGTCGTGAAAGCCGTTCATGAAGTCGAAGCCGACCGCCAGCACGACCAGCAGCACGACAACCCAGAAGTTGATCTGCAGGCTGTCCATGCTCAGTTCAATCCAGTCTCAGCGCCAGCCCTCGGGTCTGGCGATCGCACCAGCGCTTGCACAGCGATCACGAGTTCTCGAGGACGATGCCCTCGACGATGTTCGCAACGTCCTCGCAGCGGTCGGAGATCGACTCCAGGTGTTCATACACCGCCTTGAGTTTGATCAGTTCGCGCACCTCGATGTTGTCGCGAAACAGCTTGCTCATCGCCGAGCGCATCACCCGGTCGGCGTCGCTCTCGAGACGATCGATCTCCTCGCAGGTCTTGAGTGCAGCCTCGGCCACGCTGGGCTGGCTGAGCTTGGGCAGCAGGGTGACCACATGCTGGACCCGCTCACAGCACTTGGTCGAGATCTCGCCAAGCCGGATCACGTCTTCGCTGACGCTCTTCAAGTCGTACAGAGACATCACCTCGCTAGAGTCCTGCAGCAGGTCAAGGATGTCGTCCATCGCATTGATCAGGCCATGGATCTGCTCGCGATCGATCGGCGTGATGAAGGTCTTGTGCAGCAGGCGGTGAACTTCGGCCGTGACCCGGTCTGCCAACTTCTCAGCCGCGTCGACCTCGGCCGCATATTTCTCGCGCAAGGTCTGGTCGCTGTAGTTCTGCACCATCGCCATGAATGCGCGAGCGCCGGTCACGATATGCCGGCCGTGGTCGTTGAAGAGTTCAAAGAAATTGCCCTCGCGGGGCAGCAACTTGCCGAAAAACATGGGGAGGTCTCCGAGGGATAGGCCAGGCGCCGGCGATGGACACAAGAACCGTCAGACAACAGTCATCGACCTGTCACACAAACATTGTAAGGAGCATCAAGGCGCGCGACCTTTATACGATTAAATCGCTATCAGTGACGGAAAATAAAGTAAACAGCGCCAATCAGGCAAAACCTGCCTCTAGAAAATCCAGTTTCAGCGCTTGGCCCAGCGCCAACAGCGCCAATAGCGCAAACGGCGTAAACAGCGTAAACGGCGTAAACGGCACGACCACCGCCCGCGTGATCAGCGCCTGCGTGATCCTGAGCTGGACCAGCAAGCCGACGGTCTGCAGGCCGACGGGCCGCTTGGCGATCATGGTGTGCCGAGTTTTTCCAGGCGTTGATCCGCGGTCGCGGGCAAATGCGCGGCCAGCAGCCCCAGGCCGGGAGCGACCAGCGTCGGGCAGAGCTCGAGCAAGGGTTGCAGCACAAAGGCGCGCTGGTGCAGTCTCGGATGCGGCAGTGTCAGCGTCACGCTGGCGAGCACCGCTTCGCCATGCAGCAGCAGGTCCAGGTCCAGCGTTCGCGGCGCATGCCGGTAGGAGCGCTGGCGGCCAAATGACTGCTCGATCGCCTGCAGCGCGGCCAGCAAGGACTGCGGCGTCAACAAGGTGTCGATCCCCGCGACGGCGTTGAGGTAATCCGGTCCGAGGGCGTCGATCGGTGCGCTGCGGTACTGGGCCGAGGCCTGCACCAGCGCGCAGCCGGGCAAGGCCGCCAGCGCGTCCAGCGCGGCGTGCAGCGTGGCGCTGGCGTCGCCGAGGTTGGCGCCTAGACCGATGTAAGCGCGCTTCGTTACCAGATCAGGCATGCGTCGGCAACGCGACCTGGGTTTCAGGTCTCGGAAGTTGCTGCGCCGGTTGCCGCCCCCGACGCCCCCAACGCACCGGCGGGCTTGCGCCGACGCCGGCGCCTCTTGCGCGCTGGGGCATCGACAGCGGAGGCATCGGCATCGTCAGCTTCGTCGTCTTGCTCGCGCTCGGCGCTGGCTTGCGCCGCAGCTGTCTCGTGCGCCGCGTCAGCTGGGTCCGCAGGCTTGGCGCCACGCGGCGCGGCCTTGCGGGGGCGCTGGGCTTCACGCGCTGCGACCAGCAGGGCTTCGCGCTCCTCGTCGCTGCCCAAGGAAAAATCTTCCCACCATTCGGCGAGTTCAACCGGCGCTTCGCCGACATCGGCGCGAAGCCGCAGGAAGTCGAAAGCGGCGCGAAATCGCACCTGCTCGATCAACGAGAAAGCGGTATTGGACTGGCGGCGCTCGAAGCGCGGCTGCATCATCCAGATCTCGCGCATGTCAGCGCCGAGCTTGCCGCCGCCCGAGATGTCGCCGATGCGCGCGGCAAACACCGCGTCCACCGCCTGCTGCAACGCAGGCACGGTGGCCTCGCCTGCAGCCCGGCGCTGTTGCCAGCCTGCCAGCACGTCGTGCCACAGCAAGCAAGACAGCAAAAAGCTGGGCGCCACCGGTTTGCCTTCACCAACACGGCGGTCGGTGTCCATCAGCGCCTGGCGGATGAACTCCTGTTTTTGGGCATGTTCCTGCGGCGTGCTGTGTCCCTCGGCAAACACCGCGTCGAGCACCGGGAAAACGCTGCGATGCAGGTTCTGGCGTTGGAGCTCGGCGATGCTGGCCAGCGCATGACCGGTCTGCAGCAGCTTGATCATCTCGTCGAACATGCGTGAGACCGGCACGTTGGCCAGCAGCGGCGCGGTCTCGGCGATCGGCGCATAAGTGCTGGGCGCGAAATCGAAGCCCAGCTTGGCGGCAAAGCGTACCGCGCGGATGATGCGAACCGGGTCTTCGCGGTAGCGGGTGGCCGGGTCGCCGATCAGCCGCAGCAGCCTGGCCTTCACGTCGGCGATACCGCCGTGGTAGTCGACGACGATACGCGTCTCGGGGTCGTAGTACATCGCGTTGATCGTGAAGTCGCGGCGCGCGGCGTCCTCGATCTGCGGACCCCAGACGTTGTCGCGCAACACCCGGCCGCTGGCGTCCACCGCATGGGCCGAACCGGCCAACGCGGCTTTGCTGGTCTTCTCGTTGCCCGCCACCTGGGTGGCCTCGCTGTTGTCCATGTAGGCGCGAAAGGTCGAAACCTCGATCACCTCATGGTCACGGCCGCGACCGTGGACGACGTGGACGATGCGAAAGCGCCGCCCGATGATGAAGGCGCGCCTGAACAAACCCTTGACCTGCTCGGGCGTGGCGTCGGTGGCGACATCAAAGTCCTTGGGCCGCAGCCCCACCAGCAGGTCACGCACCGCACCGCCCACCACATAGGCCTGGAAACCGGCTTGCTGCAAGGTGCGAACCACCTTGACCGCCCGGTCGTCGACCAGTGACGGGTCGATGCCGTGCTGGCTGGCCGGCACCTCGACCCGATGGCCTTGCGGTATGACGGGCGCTGCAGCGACGATGGCCGACTCGGGTGTCGCAGCCGGCGCGGACTTGCCCAGCAAACGACTGATGAACTTCTTGATCATGCAAACAACCTCAGGATGCGCCAGCCGCGCTGCAGGGCGATCGCCTCTAGCGCTGGACTGGGGTTGGTGGCCACCGGCTCGCTCACGATCTCGAGCAGCGGCAGGTCGTTGGTGGAATCGCTGTAGAACACACTGTGCTCTACATCGCTCAAACGCTGGCCCAGCCCGGCCAGCCAATCGTGGACACGCTCGATCTTGCCCTCGCGGAACGAGGGCACGCCCCGGATGCGGCCGGTGGCCATGCCGTCAACGCCGCGTTCGAGCTCGACCGCCAGCAGATGCTCGACACCCAGCGCATCGGCGATCGGTCGGGTGATGAACTCATTGGTCGCGGTGACGATCGCGACCAGATCGCCGGCGGCGCGGTGCAAGTCGAGCAGCGCACGTGCGGCAGGCAGCAACTGCGGCGCCATCACCTCGGCCATGAACCTGGCGCTGACGGCAAGCTGCTCGTCCAGACCCCGCTCGCGCCAAGCCAGGGTGCTGAAATCGATGTACTCAGCGATATCCAGGCAACCTGCCAGGTACTGGCGATAGAACTCATCGTTGCGGCGGCGGTGCAGTTCGCCCTCGGTCCAACCCTGGGTGACCATGAACTCGCCGAAAGCGTGGTCGGAATCGCCGGCGATCAAGGTGCCATCGAGATCGAACAGCGCGAGCCTCATTCGGCGACCTCCAGCGCAGGCGGGCGCTCCTCGGCCAGCATCCGCTTGAGCAAGGGCACGGTGACCAGGCGCTGATGCGCCAGCGCGTAGCCATCGAGCCGGGTCAGCAAGTCCATCAAGTAGCCCATGTCACGCTGCAAATGCGTCAACAGATAGTCCATCACCTCGTCCGAAAGAAGAATGCCACGTCGGTCGGCCTCGCGGCGCAGCGCCGCGCGGGTCTCGGCCTCGGCCAAGGCCTGCAGTGCAAACACATGGCCCCAGCCCAGCCGGGTGCGCAGGTCGTCGCGCAGTTTCAGGTCCACCGGCGGCCAGCGACCCGCCCCCACCCACTGCACGCCATGGGCTCCTGCCTCGACAAACAGTGCAAACGCCGCCTGTTGCTGCTGGGGGTCTAGCGCCTCGCAGTCGTCGACCAGCACCAGGCGCCAGGCTTCGTCCAGCACCCAGGGCAGCGGCGTGGCGGCGTCGAACCAGCCGACCCGGGCGCCCTCGAGCTGTTGCTGGCTGACCAGCGCCCGCAGCAACCGGGTCTTGCCCGTGCCCACAGCGCCCCAGAGGTAGACCGGCGCAACAGCGACCCGGTTCAAACCCAGTTCGCGCAGGTGCTGCACAGCGGCCGCATTGCGACCCACCACCAGGTTGTCGAAGCCGTCGGCCGGCGCTGGGCTGATCGGCAAGGGCAACTGCTTCATCGCAGGCGCGCACCCCAGCAAGGCGGCGTCAATGACGTGTCGCCAAGGGGCTCAGTCCGGTTCAGGGTTGGGCGTTGGGCAGGGATGAACTTCATCAACTAGGCTTGGGCCAGCGGCCCGATCTCGGTCAGGTCCGACCGCAAGAGCAGGCCTGGACCCGGTTGCGCCAAGTCATCTCGGCGCGGTGCACCAGAGGCGAACTCGAGTACCTCATTGTATGAGTCCGACTCAAAGTGGCCGTGGCGCCCCGCCGCGCTGCAATTCGGCCAGCCGTTCGCGCAGCGCTGGCGCGTCGGCGGCATCGGGCCTGGCCGAAAGATAGGCCGACAGATCGTCGGCAGCATCGGCCGGGCGGCCCAGCTCGGCCCAGGTCAGACCGCGGTCGCGCAGTTGCTCTGCATCTTGAGGCAGCAGCAGCACCAGACGCTGCTGCACCGCCAGCAGCCGCGGCCAGTCCTCGGCTGTGTGGGCGATTTCCTTCAAATTGAACAGCAGCCTTGCCAGCACGTCGCGCGCCGGCGCAGCCTGCAGGAACAAGCCCAGCGGCACCTCGAAATCCCCGGCCAGCCCCTGTCGGGCACGGTAAGGGCTGAGCCGCTCGTCAAGTTCCTCACGCGACAAAGAGCGCCCGTTGAAAGGGTCGACCACCACCTCGCCTTGCGGCAAGCGCAGCTTGATCAGGAAATGGCCTGGAAACGACACCCCGCGCGCCGTCAGCCCGATCTGCGAGGCCAGCTCGCAATACAGCAAGGCCAGCGTGATCGGGATGCCGTGCCGCGTGGCCAGCACCTGGTGCAGGTAGCTGTTGCCGCGGTCGTAGTAATTGTTGACGTTGCCGGCAAATCCCAACTCGACGAAGAAGTAATGGTTCAGCGACTGCAGCCGGCGCAGCGCCGATGCATCGGCGGGCAACCTGGCCTTGAGCTTGGCCGCCAGCCCATCGATCTCGGCCAGCACCGCCTGCACATCGAGTTCGGGGTGGTCGTCCTGCGCCACACAGATCGCTGCCTCAAGCAGCGCAAAGCCTTCGTCCTCAGCCACCAGCGCAGCGAAATACCCCAAGACAGTGGGCGGGGCCAGTGGCCAAGGACTCGTCGCCATCGTTCAGGCTCTGCGCATGAAGCTGCGGGCCTTGATGCCCAGCAGCGCGAGCGTGCCGAAATACAGCAGGGCCGACGCGACCAGCGCCAAGGCCATGGCCCCGGCACGCATCAACTCATGGCGGCCGAGCGCGAGCCAGTCGATCTGTTGCGCGGCCAGCGCCATCAGTGCGCCCATCAGCGCCGTGGCCAGAACGACCCGCCAAGCAAACCCAGGCCAGCCGGCGACCGGCCGGTAACTGCCACGCCGCATCAATCCCCACAGCAGAACCAGCGCATTGGCGTTGGCAGCCAAGCCGATCGACAGCGCCAACGCCGCCACCCCCATCCCAAGACCCCAGATCAACGCTGCATTGAGCACTTGGGTCAACACCAACGCGGCGACGGCCACCCGCATCGGCGTGCGCATGTCCTGCTGCGCAAAAAAAGCCGGTGCTAGCACCTTGATCGCTACCAGGCCCATGACACCCGCGCCCCAGCCCATCACCGCCAACTCCGTCATCGCCACCGCATGGGCATCGAACGCACCGCGATGGAACAACACAGCGACCATGGGTTGCGCAAACACCAGCAGTGCCACTGCGCAAGGCAGCGCCAACAGCAGCACCAGGCGCAGGCCCCAGTCGAGCAAGCCGGAATAGGCCTCGTCGTCGCCACCGGCCTTGGCGGCTGACAACTGAGGCGTGAGCACCACCCCCAGCGCGACGCCGAGCAGTGCAATCGGCAATTCCATCAATCGGTCGGCATAGACCAGCGAGGACACCGCGCCCACCCCCAGGTGGCTGGCAATTTGCGAGTTGATCATCAACGAGATCTGTGCCACCGACACGCCCAGCAAGGCCGGCGCCATCTTGGCAAGGATGCTCCGCACCCCCGGGTGAGCCCAGGCCGCCCGCAAGCGCGCCAGCGTGACGCCCAGCCGCGGCAGCATGCCGATCGCCGCCAGCGCAGGCAGCTGCAGCGCGAGCTGCAGCACGCCGCCGACCATCACACCGATCGCCAGTGCATAAACCGGTTCGATGCCGCGCGCGCGCAGCACCGGCGCGCCCAGCAGCGCAGCGGCGATCACGCTGAGGTTGAGCAACACCGGAGTGAATGCTGGCACCGCAAACCGGCGCCAGGTGTTGAGCACGCCCGAGGACAGTGCGACCATCGACATGAAACCGATGTAGGGAAACATCCAACGCGTCATCACCGTCGCGGCATCTTCGGTGGCCGGTGCGAAACCCGATGCCAACAGCCAGACCAGCACCGGCGCGGCGGCGATACCGACGATACAAGTGACCAGCAGCGCCCAGGCCAGCACGGTGGCCACCGCGTCGACCAGCAAGCGCGTGGCGTCGTCACCATCGGCGCTGCGGGTGGCCGCGAGCAGCGGTACGAAGGCCTGCGAGAAAGCGCCCTCTGCGAACAAGCGTCGCAACAGGTTGGGAATGCGAAAAGCGATCTGGAACGCATCCATCATCGCCGAGGTGCCGAACATCGCGGCACCGATCTGCTCGCGCACCAGCCCAGTGATGCGTGACAACAGCGTGAGCGCAGAGACAGAGAATGCAGCCTTGAACAGGTTCATGCGGGCTTGTGGCCCGGACCGGCAGGGCTTGCAGTCAGACGGGACAAGAACGCATTATAGGAACGCCAGCAGCCAGTGCTTGGCCTGACCGGCAAGCCGATGCTATACTCATCCTCTTTGCCCCACCCGAATAAACGTTCAGGATAAAGTACAGCAATGGCAACCGCTTCCAAAGCCAAGAAAAAAACAGTCCGCCTGGCGTCGGGTCGTAAACGCGCCCGTCAGGACGTCGCCCTGAATGCCGCCAACACGGCGCTGCGCTCAAGGTTCCGCACGGTCGTCAAGAACGTGCAGAAAGCCCTGGACAAGGCCGCCACCGGCGGCGACAAGTCTGCGCCTGCAGAGTTGTTCAAGACAGCACAGTCGGTGATCGATTCGGTCGCAGACAAAGGCATCTTCCACAAGAACAAGGCCGCTCGCCACAAGAGCCGCTTGTCTGCCAAGATCAAGGCGCTTGCCGCTTCTGCTGCCGCCTGATCGGTCCAGTGCCTGAATCAAAAGCCCGCATCAGCGGGCTTTTTCATTGGTGCCTGGCGTACTGCTGGGCATAGATCCGGCTGTTCTGGCCTGGCCCGCCTGGCAACTTCAGGCCACCGGCGCTTGATCCGGCGGCGGCAGGTCCTGCGACGAACAGATCGGGGTGACCTGGAGCTCGTTGTCGCGCGCAAAGTTCATCACGAAGTCCCAAGCCATGAGTTCGAGGTCGCGCAGCGCTTCGTTGACGATCACGCACCTGACGCCTTCGATCACCTGGGGCACGCAGTAGGGCGAATAGCCGATGTGCGCGCCTATGCCAACCACCCCGCTGTGGGGTCGAAAGCTCGACAGCGCGCCGGCCAGTCGCTCAGACCAGTCGCTGGGCCGAAATTGGCGTCCTGCCAAGGTGATGCCCCGGATCAGGAACTCGCGCGGTTTGGGGGCTGACATGCGTACCGATGGCAGTTGAACGGGCGGGCCGATGGTCAAAGCCAGCGGCTCAAGCCGCACCACCACCGCGAATACCCGCCATTGTGCCGTGGAAATGCGGCGGCGCAGCAGGCTGGCTTGAGGCTGGCCCGGGCGTCGACAGGCCGCAGGCGTGGCCCTCGCGGGCACCTTAGAATTCGCTTCCACTGGCCGGTGCTTGCCCTGGTGGCAAGACACCGGCTTTTTCATGGTCAAGCCCCTCAAACAGAACGGAGCAATTCGATGACTTCCCACCTGATGAACACCTATGGCCGGCTGCCTATTGCGCTGTCGCACGGCCGAGGCTGCCGGGTCTGGGACACCGAAGGCCGCGAGTACCTCGATGGCCTCGGAGGCATCGCCGTCAACACCCTCGGCCACGGCCACCCCAAGCTGGTGCCTGCGCTGCAGGACCAGGTGGCCAAGATGATCCATTGCAGCAACTACTATGCGGCGCCAATGCAGGAGACGCTGGCCGCCAAACTGTGCGAGCTGTCCGGGCTGGACGCCGTGTTCTTCTGCTCGACAGGCCTGGAGGCGAACGAGGGCGCGATCAAGATTGCGCGCAAGTTCGGCCATGACCGCGGCATCGACCGGCCTGAGATCATCGTCTACGACAAGGCCTTCCACGGTCGATCGATCGCCACGCTGTCGGCCACCGGCAACCCGAAGGTTCAAGCGGGTTTCGGCCCGCTGGTCGAAGGTTTCGTCAGGCTCGCGCTCAACGATCTGGACGCGGTGCGCGAGGTTGCGCGGACAAACCCCAACGTCGTGGCGATCTTCCTCGAGACGATCCAGGGCGAAGGCGGCATCAACCCGACCCATATCGACACGCTGCGTGGCCTGCGCCAGATCTGCGACAAGCAGAACTGGTTGCTGATGCTCGACGAGGTGCAGTGCGGCATCGGGCGCACCGGCAAGTGGTTTGCGCACCAATGGGCCGGCATCCAGCCCGACGTGATGCCGCTGGCCAAAGGCCTAGGATCGGGTGTGCCGATCGGCGCCATCGTCGCCGGCCCGCGCGCCAAGGATGTGCTGCAACCCGGTAACCACGGCACCACTTTCGGCGGCAACCCGCTGGCGATGCGTGCCGGCATCGAGACGCTGCGCATCATGGAAGAGGACGGCCTGATGGCCAACGCCGCAGCGATGGGTGAGCGGCTGCGCTTGCGCCTGACCGAGGGTCTGGGCTCGCTGCCTGGCTTCAAGGAGATCCGCGGCCAGGGTCTGATGATCGGCATCGAACTCGACCGAAACTGCAACGAGTTGCTGCTCAAGGCGGCACAAGCCGGTCTTCTGCTGAGCATCACGGCCGACACGGTGATCCGCCTGCTGCCGCCGCTGATCATCAACGCGGCCGAGATCGACGAAATCGCTGCCATCCTGGTGCCGCTGGTGCGTGACTTCCTGGCCGCTCCCAAGCCTTGAATCCGGCATGAAACCGGGGCACAGCCTGATGAAACATTACCTCCAGTTCAAGGACTTGCGGGCCGAGGAATACGCCTATCTGTTCGAGCGAACCCGCACCATCAAGACGCGGTTCAAGAACTACGAGCGCTACCAACCACTGGTCGACCGAACCCTGGCGATGATCTTCGAGAAGGCCAGCACCCGCACCCGCGTCAGCTTCGAGGCCGGCATGTACCAGATGGGTGGCTCGGTGGTGCACCTGACCACCGGTGACAGCCACATGGGCCGGTCCGAGCCGATCGAGGATTCGGCACGTGTGATCAGCCGCATGGTCGATCTGGTGATGATCCGAACCTACGAGCAAAGCAAGCTGGCCAGATTTGCGGCGAACTCGCGAGTTCCGGTGATCAACGGGTTGACCAATGAGTTCCATCCCTGCCAGATCCTGGCCGACATCTACACCTTCATCGAGCAGCGAGGCGACATCGCAGGCAAGGTGGTGGCCTGGGTCGGCGACGGCAACAACATGGCCAACACCTGGCTCCAAGCCGCCGACATACTGGGCTTCACGCTGCACATCAGCACGCCCCGCGGCTACGAGGTTGACCCGCTGCTGGGCGGGGTCAACAACCCGGCCTGCGTCAAGACCTTCAAGAGCCCGTTCGCCGCCTGCGAGGGCGCGCACCTGGTCACCACCGATGTTTGGACCAGCATGGGTTATGAAGCCGAGAACGAGGCGCGCCAGAAGGCCTTTGCCGACTGGTGTGTCGACACCCAGATGATGTCGCTGGCGCGGCCCGACGCGCTGTTCATGCACTGCCTGCCGGCGCACCGCGGTGAGGAAGTCGCCGCCGAGGTGATCGATGGCCCGCAGTCGGTCGTCTGGGAAGAGGCCGAGAATCGGCTGCATGTGCAAAAGGCGCTGATGGAGTACCTCTTGCTGGGTCGGATTGGATAACGAGCACCGAGACATGCCCACCAAGAGATCGCTGACAGCAGCAGCGCTGCTGCTGTTCTGGACCGTTGCACAGGCCGCCGAGCCCACCGTCAAAGGTCCAGAAAGTGTGGCCCACTGGAACAACGCCGGCATGGCCTTCATCGCCAGCGGCAAGTCGCTGCAGGACAACACCCGCCAGGCGAAGAATGTGATCATCTTCATCGGCGACGGCATGGGCATCGCCACGCAGACCGCAGCGCGTATCTTCGAAGGCCAGCTCAAAGGCAAGACCGGCGAGGAAAACCGCTTGTCGTTCGAGACCTTGCCGTACAGCGCGCTGTCGAAAACCTATTCGTGGGACCAGCAAACCTCCGACTCTGCGCCCACCGCCACCGCGATCTTCACCGGCTACAAAGCGCGTGAGGGGATGCTGTCGGTCGACCACGACACTGCACGCTACGAGTGTGACGCAGCCAAGGTGGCCGCCCGATCAGTGCCCAGCATCCTCGAGCTCGCCGCAGCCAGTGGCCGCGCCACCGGCGTGGTGTCCACCGCCCGGCTGACGCACGCCACGCCAGCGGCCACCTACGCGCACACGCCATTTCGCGACTGGGAAGCCGACAGCGACATCAAGCTGGCCGGCTGCACCACGGTGGACATCGCCCGGCAGCTGGTCGAGCTCAAGCCGACGGTGCGCGACAGCCTGAAGTTCGCGATGGGCGGCGGCCGCACCAATTTTCTGCCCAAGACGGCCAACGATCCCGAGTACCTCACGTCCCGGGGCCGCCGCAGCGACGGTCGCAACCTGACGACCGAATGGTTGGCCAGCCGCGGCGCAGGTGCGGCCTATGTGTGGAACAAGGCCGGGTTCGACGCGATCGACCCGGCCACCAGCGGACCGGTGCTGGGATTGTTCGAACCCTCGCACATGCAGTACGAGGCCGACCGAGCGCAGGATCCAGCTGGCGAGCCCTCGCTGACCGAGATGACCGACAAAGCGATCCGCCTGCTGCAGCGCGGTGGCGACAAGGGTTACTTCCTGCATGTCGAAGCCGGACGCATCGACCACGCCCACCACGCTGGCAATGCCAGGCGCGCGCTGGAGGACACGGTCGAGCTGTCCAACGCAGTGCGGCGCGCGATGGAGATGACCCGCGAACAAGACACGCTGATCATCGTCACCGCCGACCACAGCCACGTGTTCACGATCGCCGGCTACCCGCACCGCGGCAACCCGATCTTGGGCCTGGTCAAGCCGGTGCCCAACATCGATGGTGCGGCCACCAAGCTGTCGCTCGACAAGAACGGCCAACCCTGGACGACCTTGGGCTATGCCAACGGCCCCGGCCACCGCGGCGGCGCCCGGCCCGACCTCAGCAGCGTGGACACCACCGCACTGAATTTCATCCAGGAAGCCACCGTGCCACTGAACAGCGAAACCCACGGCGGCGAGGATGTCGGCATCTGGGCGCGCGGCCCCAAGGCCTACCTGGTGCGCGGCAGCATGGAACAGAACTGGATCTTCCATGTGATGCGCGAGGCCTTCGGCTTCTGACACCGATGGCGGGTATCGGACTGCCGCGATGGCGCGCCGCACTGGCCGCAGGCTTGTTGGCGGTGGTGGTCGGCGGCGCTGCTGCCGGGACAAGCTCGGCGCCAAGCGCGTTGGCAACCCACGAGCAGGCCAGGCCTGACCTCGCGGCAAAGTTCCGCGTCAGCCTGACGCTGGCCGGCGGCCAAACCCAGCGCCAGGAATGGCAGCTCACGCGCAGCGCCAACGAAATCAGCTGGATCAAGGGCGACGGGGTCGAAGAGATCTGGCGACGTGACCGCAGCGGCATCCGGCTCGAGCGCGTGCTGCGGGCCGACCGGCACGTGATCGACTACCCGGCCGGCGAGTTGCGGGCGATGGCGGTGACGCTGGATTGGCAAGAACTCGGGGGCTTGTTCAGCGAGGCCGCGTTGTCGCAGCTCAAACCCTCAGGGCAGGCGCGCCAAGACCGGCCGCAGCGCTGGCAAGGTGTGGTCGCCGGCGAGAAAATCGACCTGCGCTGGGACCCGATCGCCAGCCTGCCGATACGACTGGCGCGCAGCGGCCGCAACGGCCGGGTGCTGTTCGAGCGCACCGCGCTGCACCAGGCAACGCCGGCTGGCTGGCCTCAAGCAGGTGCCGGCGTCGAAGACTTCCAACGCCTGGACGCAGCCGACTTTGGCGACATGGCCGACAACCCGGTGGTGCGCAAAGCGCTGGCGCGCGACCAAAAAGCGGGCTGGCGCCAGGCCCATTGAGCGCCCCAAGGCCGGCGGACGCCGGCAGCCCCCCGTGGGGATCAAGCAAAGTGGCAAAGCCACATTTGCTTGAGAGCGCCCCAAGGCCGGCCGACGCCGGCAGCCCCCCGTGGGGATCAAGCAAAGTGGCAAAGCCACATTTGCTTGAGAGCGCCCCAAGGCCGGCCGAAACCGGCCGCCCCCCGTGGGGATCAAGCAAAGTGACCTCGGCGCGAGCCGCTGATGGCAGCGCTGGCGCACAATTCAGGCCTGTCAGCCTCGACCTGCCGAGCCCCCGCCAAGCCGCAGGTGACAACTGCCCCTGACGCCCATGAAATGCGCCTTCGTCACCGACCTGCATGCCAACCGAGAAGCGGTCGAAGCCGTGTTCGACCATGCCCGAGACCAAGGCGTGGAGCGCTGGGTGCTGCTGGGCGACTTCGTCGGCTATGGCGCGGATCCGACCTGGGTGGTGGACCAGGTGCGCGACATGGTCCGCGAGGGCGCGATCGCCGTGCTCGGCAACCATGACCAGGCCGTGGTGCGCGGTGCGGGGCCGCAGATGCGGCCCGAAGCACGCTACGTGGTCGATTGGACGAGATCCCAGCTCGACGCCAGCCAACTCGACTTTCTCGCCAGCCTGCCGCTGACACAGCGCCAAGGCGACCAGTTCTACGCCCATGCCAATGCCTGGGCACCCGGGGCTTGGGAGTACATCGGCGGCAGGGCCGACGCCGTGCGCAGCCTGCACGCCACCGATTGCCGCTACACCTTCTGCGGCCATGCACACGAGCCCAAGCTGTTCCACGTCTCGAGCACCGGCAAGGCGGGCGACTTCATCCCAACGCCAGGTGTGGCGATTCCAGTGCCACCGCACCGCCAATGGCTGGTGATCCCGGGCTCGGCAGGCCAACCTCGCGACGGCAACCCTGCGGCCTGCTACGCGATCCTCGACGAGGAACAAGCCCTGTTGACCTTCCACCGCGTGCCCTACGACCACGAAAGCGCGGGCGCCAAGATCCTGGCTGCCAAGCTGCCGCAGCGACTGGCCAGCCGGCTCGAACAAGGGCAGTGAGCGATGGATTCCAAGCTCTACAGCAACACCCTGGGCTATACCGGCAGCGGCGGCCAGAACGCGCCCAGCCTGCTTGCGCCTGGCATGGTGATAGACCGTTTCCAACTCGAGGAAAAACTCCATGTCGGCGGCATGGCACACCTGTGGCGCGTCAGCGAAGTCAACCATGCCGGTGACTCGCGGCTGCCACTGATCATGAAAGTGCCGCGCATCAAAGGCGGCGAAGACCCGGCGACCATCGTCGGCTTCGAGGTCGAGCAGATGATCATGCCGATGCTCACCGGCCCGCACTGCCCGAAGTTCATCGCCAAGGGCGACTTCACGCGCCAGCCCTTCATCGTGATGGAACGCATCGAAGGCGTGTCGCTGCGCGCCAGGCTCGACGAGGCACCGCTGGCCATCGACGAGGTGATCGAGGTCGGCTCACGCGTGGCCACCGCGCTGCACGACCTGCACCGCCAGCACTTGGTGCACCTAGACGTCAAGCCCAGCAACATCATGTTCCGGCCCGACGGCAGCGCGGTGATGGTCGATTTCGGCCTGTCGCGCCACGACCACCTGCCCGACCTGCTCGACGAGGAGTTCACGCTGCCGATGGGCACCGGGCCTTACATGTCGCCCGAGCAGGTGCAGTTCATCCGCAACGACCCGCGCAGCGACCTGTTCGCGCTCGGCGTGATGCTCTACCACTTCTCGACCGGCGAGCGACCTTTCGGTCAGCCCGACAGCGTTCGCGGCCTGCGTCGGCGCCTGTATGTCGACCCGGTACCACCGCGCACGCTGCGCCGCGACTGTCCACCCTGGTTGCAAGAAGTGATCCTGAAGTGCCTGGAGGTCGACCCTGCTCGCCGCTACCAGACGGCAGGCCAACTCGCGCTCGACTTGCAGGACCCCAGCCAGATCGCATTGACCCGGCGCGCCGAAAAGCTGCAGCGAAGCGGTGTGATCAAGACCTTCAAACGCTGGTTCTTCGCCTTGGGCGCCGAGCCTGGCGCAGAGCGCGGCAAGGTGGCCGAGCGGCTGGACCGCAGCCCGATCATCATGGTGGCGGTCGACATCGACAACGCCAGTACCGAGTTGCTGCAACAGCAGCGAGAGACCGTCAGGCGCATCGCGCTGACCGAGCCCGGCGCGAGACTGGCCTGCGTCAGCGTGATGAAGATCAACCGCATCGGCATGGATGAGTTGGTCGACACCCAAGGTCGCAGCCTGCATGTCAAACAGCTGGTCGCGCTCAAACACTGGGCCCGACCGATCAGCAAGTCGCTCAATCTCGACGAGGGACGGCTGACCTTCCATGTGCTCGAAGCCAGCGACGCCGCATCGGCCCTGGTCGAGTTCGCGCAGCGCAACCAGGTCGACCACCTGGTGATGGGCGCGCGCGGCGCGTCGACCTTCAGGCGCTTGCTCGGCAGCGTGTCGTCACAGGTGGTGGCGCAATCGAACTGCACCGTCACCGTGGTTCGCGCGCCAGGCCTGGGCGAAGAAGCTCGGGGCGCGACCCAAATGCCGGCCGGCTGATCGCCCGCGGTCATCAGTCAGGTCTACCGACTGGTTGGATCCGACCCGGGCATCTGCTGGTTCATCCGGCTGACCCGCAGCACCGCCTGGGTGCGCGATGTCACACCCAGCGCGCGCAGCACCGCAGCCACATGGTCCTTGACCGTGTCGACCGACAGGTTCAGCTCGCGTGCGATGAGCTTGTTGGACAAACCCTTCAGCAGCCAGTCCAGCACCTCGGCTTGGCGCCGCGTCAGGCCGAGTTCGGACAGGCTGTGCAGCGCGGCGGGTCCGGGATCGGCCATCGGCCGCAACAGCGCCAACTTGCTGTCCAACGCGCCAGCGTTGACCCAGCCGGCACCAGGCTTTGCCATGGCATCGGCCACCGCCGCAGCGCCAGCCGGCTTGGCGCCAGGCGGCTTGACCTGGCCCGACAGGGCCTGCGGAATGTAGACACCGCCCGACACCACCAGCGCCAGCGCGTCAAACAAATCCTTGATCGGGCTGCGCTTGGGCAAAAAACCCATCGCGCCCATATCGACCGCACGCACCATGTCGGCCAGGCGCTCGGCGGCCGACAACACGACGACGGGCAGCGAGGGATGGCGGTGGCGCATCTCGGCCAGCACCGTGAATCCGTCCACCTCGTCGCCCAAATCGAGGTCGAGCAGCACCAGTCCGACATCGGGCTGCTGCGCCAGCAACTCGAATCCATCGACGGCATTCTCGGCACTGAGCACGGTGACCGCCGGGTCGAGGCGATGGATCATGGTCTGCAGCGCTGACAGGATCAGCGGATGGTCATCGACCAGCAGCACCTTCATCATGTTCGCCTCCTCCCGGTGGCCCGCAGCTCAGATGAATCGTCGCGACACCGCCTCGGCCACACAGACCGGCTTGGCCGCACCTTCGCGCTCGATGCTGATTTCCATCGTCACCTGAGCGCCGCCCTCGATGGGCTCGAAAGCCTTGAGCCGGATCTGACCGCGCAAGCGACTGCCCGACGGCACCGGCGCCATGAAGCGAACCCGGTTCAGGCCGTAGTTGATGCCCATCTTCACATCGTCGACGTGGATCGCCTTCTCAGCCAGTTGCGGCAGCAGTGACAGCGTCAGAAAGCCGTGGGCGATGGTCGTGCCGAAAGGCCCGCTCGCAGCGCGCACCGGATCTACATGGATCCACTGGTGGTCGCCGGTGGCCTGGGCGAACAGGTCGATGCGAGCCTGGTCTATCAGCATCCAGGAACTGGTCGCCAGGTGCTCGCCGACCCGGTCTTGCAGCGAAGCCAGGGTGGCGAAGTGGACGGGTTTTTCGGTGGTATCGCTTGTATCGCTCATGTCTGAAGCCAGTTGATCAGGGGCTGCCATTGCAACAGATCGCGCTCAACCCTGCCGGCGGCGACATCCCACAAGGTCAGCCCGCGCGCGGCCAAGTGAACGTAGTTCTGGGTGTCGCGCAGCCCGGTGATGGCCGGCTGACCCAGCGCGGTCAGAAACTCGTTGAGGTGATCGGTGGCGTGGGTATGTTCCTTGACCCGTACCGCCACCAGACCCAGCACCACCCGGTCAGCACGCCGATGGCCCCGCAACTCGGCCAAGAAGGCGTGGGTGGCAGCGATGTCGAATGGGCTGGGCTGCAGTGGGACCAGCAAGCGGTCGGCGATCTTCATCACCGAATCCAGCCGCTTGCCGCGCAGGCCAGCGGGCGTGTCAAGCACCAAATGGGTCGTTCCCTTGGGCGGACGCACCAACTCATTGTCCACCAGGTCCCAGCCCCGGATAGCAGGCGCCTGAGCGGGGCGCAAAGCCAGCCACTGCCGCGCGCTTTGCTGGCGATCGATGTCGCCGAGCATCACCGCGTGGCCCTGGTGCGCCAGCCAGCCCGCGATGTTGGTGGCCAGCGTGCTCTTGCCGACGCCGCCCTTGGGGTTGGCCACCACGATCACGGGCATGAAATCCACCTCCAGGAAGTCGAATGCTGATATTCCGGGACCTGCCCGTACCGCAAGGCGCTGTACATCAACTTCGGGCAGCGCTTCGCATTGATTCTCGCCCATCCGCAAGCCGGCGCGCCCTGAGCCGCCGCCGGCCGTCGCAGCGATCAGACCAGACTGCAGGCTTGGTCAAAGTCCAGCCGCGGGCTGCGTGCGAAGACCTTGGCCGGGTCGCCATGGCCGAGGGTGCAGATGAAATTGGTCTTCACGGTGGTGCCGGTCCAGAACGCAGCGTCAAGCTTGGCGGCATCGAAGCCACTCATCGGACCACAGTCCAGACCCAGCGCCCTGGCAGCGATGATCATGTAGCCGCCTTGCAGGCTGGAATTTCGCATCGCCGTCTCTTGTATCGCAGCATCCTTGCCGGCAAACCAGGCACGCGCATCGGCGTGGGGAAACAATTTGGGCAACTGGTCGTGGAACATCAAGTCCATCCCGACGATCACGGTCACTGGCGCTTGCTCGATCTTGGTCACGTTGGCCGCCGACACGCAGGCCGCCAGCTGGGCTTTGGCTGCGGCCGATCGGACGAACTTGAAACGGGCCGGGCAGGCGTTGGCTGCGGTCGGCCCGAACTTGAGCAGGTCGTAGAGCGCGTGCAACTCGGCATCGGAGACCGGCTGGGGCAGGTAGCCGTTCTGGCTGCGGGCGTCGGTGAAGAGTTGAGCGGTGGTCAGTGTCATGGGGGTCCAGGATTTGGGCATCGATGTCGGGCCACAATTGTCTGATGTTCCAACCCTCACAACACGACGTTCGCAGATTCTTCTGCGAAACCTGGCGCAAGCAGCAATCCGGTCTGCCGTTGACAGCGATGGAGGCCGTGGCGGCTGACTGGACCGTCGAGCATCCCGAGTACCACGCTGACCTGGCCGATCTGGACGCCGCGCTGGCGGCGAGTTACACGGTCGAAGAAGGCCGCAGCAACCCGTTCCTGCACCTGTCGATGCACTTGTCAATCGCCGAGCAGTGCAGCATCGACCAACCCAATGGCATCCGCCAGGCCGTCGCGCTGCTGGCCGCGCGACGCAGCGCCTTGCACGAGGCACACCACGAGGTGATGGAATGCCTGGGCGAGATGATCTGGACCAGCCAGCGCAGCGGCCTGCCGCCGGATGGTCAGGCCTACCTCGAAGCGGTGCGACAGCGCGCCACGCGCTGATCAAGCCGGCGGATAGCCTTCTTCGGTCAGCGCGGCGACAAAGCGCTCGGCCGGTTGCTGCGACGCTATGCTGACCCGGTGCTGGGGCAGATCGACCTGCAACTGGGCGCCGGCATCGACACGCTGCACGGTTTCGGTCACGCTGCGAACGCAGTGGCCACAGGTCATGTCAGGCAAGGTCAGTTCGATCATCGTCAAGCTCGGTGGTGGGTCAGCGTCGAAGTATCGACCTTGGCGCGTGCCTGGGCCTAGGATTGGATCATGAACAACGCCTCCAGCCTGACCTTGACGATCACCGGCATGACTTGCGCGAGTTGTGTCGCAAGGGTCGAAAAAGCGCTGGCCAAAGTGCCTGGCGTGCAGCAAGCCAGCGTCAACCTCGCCACCGAACAAGTCCGATTGACGCTCGACACAGCGCAAGCCGCGGCCAGCGCCCGCGCCGCTCAGGCCGCAGTGTCCAAGGCGGGCTACGGCTTGGTCGAGGAACGCCTCAAACTGCAGGTCGACGGCATGACTTGCGCGAGTTGCGTTGCTCGGGTCGAGAAGGCACTGGCTCGAATGCCAGGGGTGTTGGAGGCCACGGTCAACCTGGCCACGGCCAGCGCCCAGGTCCGCCGGCTGGCTGGCAGCGCTGACGATACAAGCCTGGCGCAGGCGCTGCAGCGAGCAGGCTATGAGGCCCATGTCGAGTCCGGCAACGCAACGCACCCGCCAGCCTCGCGCGACCCGGGCTGGCGGGTGGTGGTGGCCGCCGCGCTGTCGGCACCGCTGGTGTTGCCGATGGCCGGTGACCTGCTGGGCCGTCACTGGATGCTGCCCGCGCTGTGGCAATGGGTATTGGCGACGCCGGTGCTGTTCTTCTTCGGCGCGCGATTCTTCGTCGCCGGCTGGAAGGCGCTGCGCGCGGGCGCCGGCAACATGGACTTGCTGGTGGCCACAGGCACCGGCGCAGCCTACGGGCTGAGCCTGGCGCTGATGTTCCGAGGCCAAGCGGGTGAACACGAAGCGATGCCAGCGCTCTATTTCGAAAGCGCGTCGATGGTCATCACCTTGGTGCTGCTGGGCAAATGGCTGGAAGCTCGGGCCAAGCGCCGCACGCTGGTCGCACTCGACGGCTTGCGCGCGCTGCGGCCCGACAGCGCCAACCTGCGGCGCGCCGGTCAGGAGCTGCGCGTCGCGCTCGACCAGGTCCAGCCCGGCGACTTGGTGCTGGTGCGCCCGGGCGAGCGCCTGCCCACCGACGGCGTGGTGATCGAAGGCCGCAGCCACCTGGATGAATCGATGCTGACCGGCGAGAGTCTGCCGGTGGCGCGCCAGATCGGCGACTTCGTCACCGGTGGCGCGATCAACGGCGAGGGCTTGCTGCTGGTGCGCACCACGGCGGTCGGCGCGGCCAGCATGCTGTCGCAGATCGTGCAGATGGTCGAATCGGCGCAGGCCCGCAAAGCGCCGATCCAGCAGACGGTCGACCGGGTCGCCGAGGTGTTCGTGCCGGCGGTGTTCGTCGCCGCAATGCTCACGCTGCTGGGCTGGGGCTGGGCCAACGGCGACTGGCCACAGGCACTGATCCACGCGGTGTCGGTGCTGGTGATTGCCTGCCCCTGCGCGCTGGGACTGGCGACCCCGGCCACACTGATGGTGGGCACCGGGCTGGCTGCGCGTCGCGGCATCCTGGTGCGCGACGCCCAAGCACTCGAGTTGATGCGATCGGTCGCGGTGGTGGCTTTCGACAAGACCGGCACGCTGACCGAGGGCAGGCCGAGGTTGGTCGAGGCGGCCGCCAGCGCATCGCTGCCCGGCGGGCGGGCCGAGTTGTTGACGCTGGCCGCCTCGCTGCAGGCCGCCAGCGAGCATCCGCTGGCCCGTGCGGTGCTGCAAGCGGCCAAGAGCGAGTCGCTGGCCTGGCCGCAGGCTGAGAACGCGCAAGCGGTGCCAGGTCGCGGGATCGAAGCCCGCGTCGCCGGCCGAGACCTGAAGTTGGGCAGCAGCCTATGGATGGCAGAGATCGGCGTCACCGACCCCGATCTCGCGGCCCAGGGCGAGGCTTGGGCCGCGCAAGGCCGCAGCGTGGCCTGGCTGGCCGAAGCGGGGCCTCACAGCGCGCCCCGCGCGCTCGGGCTGCTGGCTTTCGGCGACCAAGCCAGGCCGGGCGCCGCGGCGGCGATCGCCGCATTGCAGCGCGAAGGACTGCGGATCGTGCTGGTCAGCGGCGACAACCGGGGTGCGGCCCAGGCGCTGGCGCAGCAGGTCGGCATCAGCGAGGTGATGGCCGAAGTCCTGCCGGCGGAGAAGGCGCAAGCGATCCAGGGCTTGCGCGCCGGGCTTGCGCCAGGACAGCGTGTGGCCATGGTGGGCGACGGCGTCAACGATGCGCCGGCGCTGGCCGCAGCCGATGTCGGGCTGGCGATGGCGCACGCTGACAGCGGCGGCACCGATGTGGCGATGCAGACCGCGGGGATGACACTGCTGCGCGGCGACCCGATGCTGGTGCTCGAAGCGCTGCAGTTGTCGCGCGCGATCACCCGTCGCATCCGCCAGAACCTGTTCTGGGCCTTCGCCTACAACGTCGTGGGCATCCCGCTGGCCGCGCTGGGCCTGCTCAGCCCAGTGGTCGCGGGCGCAGCGATGGCCTTGTCATCTGTGAGCGTGATCAGCAACGCGTTGCTGCTGGGGCGATTCAAGCCCCAGCGCGATCGTTAGCGAAAGCGACTTTGCGGCACCACTTTGAGGTCGCCAGGCAGCGATGACAGATAGGTCGCGACCTGTTTGAGCTCGCTCGCGTTGAAAGTGAGCTTCTTCTTGCCATCGGCCTCTTGCACGACCTGGCTGCGCATCGTGGCATTGCTGCGGCCTACGAGCTTGTTGCCGTCGGTGTGGTAAGCCTTCAGTGCAGCGAGCAGGTAGTCCGAGTGCTGGCCGGCCAGACGCGGGTAGGTGGGGTCGATCGGGCTGCTGAAGTTGGCGCCGTGACAGGCGACACACACCGCCATGCGGTCTTTTAGCGGCTCGGGCACCGCATGCGCCAAGGCAGCAGCAGGGGGGGCGCCGGCGGCTGACTTGCCCTGGGACTCGTAGAAAGCACCCAGATCGGCCATGTCTTGATCGGTCAGCGAACTGGCGATGCCGCGCATCGTTGGGTGCTTGCGGTCACCCTTCTGGTAGGCGGTCAGCGCTGAAGCGATGTACTTGGCACCCTGGCCCGAGATCATCGGCACCTTGTAGATCTCGGGAAAGCTGGCCTGGTAGCCGACGATGCCGTGACAGCCTATGCACATCGCAGCCTTGGTCTCACCCTTGGCGGCGTCCCCAGCCTTGGCATCCTCGGCCCGGGACAAGGTGCTCACGCCGGTCAGCGCGAGCAGCAGGGGGAACAGAAAGTACGCTTTTTTCATCGTCTGGCGGAGGTGATGTCGCAGGGAAGCGGTGTACCGCCAGGCCTCATGCACCGCGGTTACACCAGATGAGCCAGGCACAGCTTGAGGGCTGTCAACCCGGCGACCCAGGATTATAAAGGCGACCCTTATACTGGAATCCGATTTCCGGTTCAGTCCCCCCACAGCCCACAACAGCCGTCCACCACGGCCTCACAGCCATGAAGTTTCAAGGATCAGACAACTACGTCGCCACCCAGGACCTGATGCTGGCAGTCAACGCCGCCATCACGCTCCAACGCCCGCTGCTCGTCAAGGGTGAGCCGGGCACCGGCAAGACCATGCTGGCCGAAGAAGTGTCGACCGCACTGGGCATGCCCTTGCTGCAGTGGCATGTCAAGAGCACCACCAAGGCCCAGCAAGGTCTGTACGAGTACGACGCGGTGAGCCGGCTGCGCGACAGCCAATTGGCCGACGAAGAGAGCTCGACGAAGGTGCGCGACATCCGCAACTACATCGTCCAGGGCGTGCTTTGGCAGGCCTTCACCGCCGACCAGCCGGTGGCACTGTTGATCGACGAGATCGACAAGGCCGACATCGAATTCCCGAACGACTTGCTGCGCGAGATCGACCGGATGGAGTTCTATGTCTACGAGACCCGCGAGTTGGTGCGCGCCAAGCACCGCCCGCTGGTGTTCATCACCTCGAACAACGAGAAAGAGTTGCCAGACGCGTTCTTGCGGCGCTGCTTCTTCCACTACATCAAGTTCCCCGACGCCGACACGATGAAGCAAATCGTCGACGTGCACTTCCCCGGGCTCAAGCAAGAGTTGCTCGGCGCGGCGATGAAGACCTTCTACGATGTGCGCAACCTGCCTGGGCTGAAGAAAAAGCCCTCGACCTCCGAACTGCTGGACTGGCTCAAGCTGCTGCTGGCCGAGGACATCCCGCTCGAAGTGCTGCAGAACAAGGATGAGAAGGTCTCGGTGCCGCCGCTAGTGGGGGCGCTGCTCAAGAACGAGCAAGACGTGACCTTGTTCGAAAAGCTGGTGTTCATGCAGCGCCACAACCGCTGAGAGGGCGGCGATGAAGCCGATCTGCACGCCCGTCACGCTGCAAGGGCGTCATGTCAAGCTTGAGCCCTTGACGCTGGCCCACGCGCCGGCGCTGGTGCGGGCCGTGCAGGACGGCGAACTCTGGCGGCTCTGGTACACCGCGATTCCGACGCCTGACCGCATGGTTGCCGAGATCGAGCGTCGACTCGGTCTGCTGGCATCGGGGTCGATGCTGCCTTGGGCGGTGCTGGACGACTCAGGCACTGCGGTCGGCATGACCACCTACATGAATGTCGATGCGAGCCACCAGCGGGTCGAAATCGGCTCGACCTGGTACGCACGCAGTGCGCAGCGAACGCCACTCAACACCGAAGCCAAGCGGCTGCTGCTCGCGCATGCCTTCGAGTCACTGGACTGCGTCGCGGTCGAGTTCCGAACCCACCGCTTCAACACCCAGAGCCGGCGCGCGATCGAACGCCTGGGGGCGCAGCTGGACGGCATATTGCGCAACCACCAGCGCGCGTCCAATGGCACGCTGCGCGACACCGCGGTCTACAGCATCACCGCCGCCGAGTGGCCTACCGTGCGCGGGCATTTGGACTTCCGTCTGGAACGACCGGCGTGACCCGAGGCTGTGGCGCCAAACTCCTAGCCTGAGAAGAACGCATGGCTCGCAAGAAACCCCTCACGATCGATGCGCTGTGGCAACTCGAGCGACCGGGCAGTACTGGCCATTCGCCCGACGGTGCGCAAGCGGTTTGTCCGATGGCCCACACACCGCCGATCCCCCCGCCAAGCGAGGGCGCTGCGGCCACCAGCCGAGCTGAATCACCCTGAATCATCCCCTGGACCGCAGGGGATGTGGTCACCCAAGCGGCGGCCAATCATGTTTGAAATCGTTATGCTTAGATGATGGGCTGTTGACGGCCCGGAAAGTCCAGTCATGTTGATCGATTTTTTCTATACCTTGCGCGCGGCCAAGCTGCCGGTTTCGGTCAAGGAATTCCTGACCTTGCTCGAAGCGGTGAAAGCCGGCGTGATCGATTGTTCGGTCGACGAGTTCTACTACCTGGCGCGCACCTCGCTGGTCAAGGACGAGGCCCTGTATGACAAGTTCGACCGTGCTTTCGGCGCCTACTTCAAGGGCGTCGAGATGCTGGTCGACTTCACCAAAGAAGTGCCGCTGGACTGGCTGCGCAAGAACCTCGAGCTCGAGCTCAGCGCCGAGGACAAAGCCAAGATCGAGAAGATGGGCTGGGACGAGTTGATGGAGACGCTCAAGAAGCGCTTCGAGGAGCAAAAAGAGCGCCACGAAGGCGGCAGCAAGTGGGTCGGCACTGGCGGCACCAGTCCGTTCGGTGCCTACGGCGTCAACCCGCAAGGCATACGCATCGGCCAGGACAAGAGCCGCAACAAGAGCGCCGTCAAGGTCTGGGACCAGCGTGCCTACAAGGACTACGACGACACGCTCGAACTCGGCACACGCAACATCAAGGTCGCGCTGCGCCGGCTGCGCCGATTCGCCCGTGAAGGCGCCGAGACCGAACTCGACCTGGACGACACCATCCACTGCACCGCGGCCAACGCCGGCTTCCTTGACATCAAGCTCGTGCCCGAGCGTCACAACAAGGTCAAGGTACTGCTGCTGATGGACGTGGGCGGCACGATGGACGAACACATCAGCCGCGTCGAAGAGTTGTTCTCGGCCGCCAAGACCGAGTTCAAGCACCTAGAGTTCTATTACTTCCACAACTGTCCCTATGACTTCATGTGGAAGAACAACCGGCGTCGTTTCAGCGAGAAAACTGCCACCTGGGACCTGATCCGCAAATACAACAAGGACTACAAGCTGATCTTCGTAGGCGACGCGACGATGAGCCCTTACGAGATCCTGCAGCCCGGCGGCAGTGTCGAATACAACAACGAAGAGCCGGGTGCCGAGTGGATCCAACGCCTGACCAACGCCTTCCCGAAATTCGCCTGGATCAACCCTGAGCCACAAGGTGTCTGGCAATACCGGCAGAGCATCTCGGTGGTCCAGCAACTGGTCAACCAACGCATGTTCCCGCTCACACTGGCTGGCCTCGAAGGGGCGATGCGGCTGCTGACCAAATGACTTGCGGGCACTGACCATGGCAGCCTGCTGCCGGCGGACGCTGGCGCAGGCTGTCGTCCGGGTTGCGCTGCTGTGGGTATGGCTGGGGGCGGCCATGCTCTCAGGCGCTTGCGCGCTGCTGCCAAGCGCTGCGCCGCCGGCACGCGAACCCGGCACCGGTCCGAAGCTCGTGGTGGTGGCCCCGAAGGAACTGCTGCCACTGCTCGAGAAATACCTCGACCTGGGCCGACTGCAGGACCTGCGAGGCGACGAGACCGTCGATGACATCGAATGGGCCAGGCTGATCGGCGCCGCACCGGCGCAGGCGCGTGAACTGCTGCAGACAGAAGGCTATTTCGACGCCCAAGTCAGCGCAGCTCGCACCACAGTCGGTGCACAACGACAGGTCACACTGACAGTCGACCCAGGCCTGCGGACCCAGATCGCAGGTCTGCAAATCGACACGCAGGGCGAGCTCAGGCAACGCATCGACAGCGGCGAAGCCAAGGCCTTGGCCTTGAAAGACGCGCTCGCCAGCGACGCCGCTCGCCAAGTCGGCCAAGCCTTCCGCAACCCGAATTGGGTCGATGTCAAGCAAGGCTTGCTGGCGCGGTTGCGCGCCGCGGGCTATGCCAGCGCCACCATGGCCGACAGCCAGGCCTTGGTCGATGTACCCAGCCAAAGAGCCCAGCTCAGCGTGATGATCGCCAGCGGGCCGCTGTACCTGGCCGGTCGGCTGCAGATCGAAGGCCTGCGTCACCATGACGAAGCCACCGTCCGGCACTTGTCCGGCTTCGGCACTGGTGCGCCACTGACCGAAGCGCTGTTGCTCGACTACCAGGAGCGATTGCAGAAAGCCGGACTCTTCGAGTCGGCAAACATCAGTTTTGAACCGGTCGCCGAACGGGCAGCCAGCACCCCGCTGCGGGTGCGACTGACCGAGCTGCCGCTGCAACAAGCCACCGTCGGTCTGGGCGTCAGCGCCAACACCGGCCAACGGGCGACGCTAGAGCACAGCCAGCGCCGACTGCTGGGCCAGGCCGTCACGGCGCACAACAAGCTCGAATGGGCCCGCGAAAGCCAGACCTGGTCTGGCGACTTCCAGACCCACCCCGGTGAAGGCTTCTATCGCAACCTGCTAGGCGTGCAGGTCGACCGCGTCAACAGCGCTACCGACGTGGTGTTGTCACAGCGCCTGCGGCTGGGCCGGACCCAGGACACGCCGCGCATCGAACGGCTGTACTTCGGCGAATTGCTGCGCTCCAGGCAGAGCGACATCGTGGCGGTCAATCCACTGGCCAACGCGAGCCCGAACACCGCCACCGCCGTCAGCGCCAACTACCACCTGGTGTGGAGAGACCTCGACAGCGTGCTGTTGCCCACCCGCGGGCTGACGCTCGCGCTGCAAGGCGGCGCCGGCCAAGCCAGCAGCCAGGGCGGCACCAGCGGGCCTTTCGCTCGCGTATACGGCCGCCTGACCGGCTACCTGCCATTGGGCCAAGCCTGGTATGGCCAGGCCAGGCTGGAAGCGGGCCAGATCTTCAAGTCCGACAAGGTCACAGTGCCCGACGCGCTGGGTTTTCGCGCCGGCGGCGACGATTCGGTGCGCGGCTACGCCTTCCGCTCGCTAGCGCCTGTGGGCAGAGACGGTGGCACGGTCAGCGGCGCCTCGCTGCTGACGGCCAGTGCCGAGCTGGCACGACCCATCATGGCCAGCCTGCCGGCACTGTGGGGTGCGGTGTTCATCGACGCAGGCCGCGCCGTCGAACATTGGCACGATGACAAGCTCGCGCTGGGCTATGGCGTCGGCCTGCGCTGGCGCAGCCCGATCGGTCCGCTCAAGGTCGACCTCGCCTGGGGCGACGAGTTGCACAAGCTGCGGCTGCACTTCACGGTCGGGATCGCGTTTTGAGGCCGCCGCCAGACACCACCCAAGCAGCGCCGCAAGCCGCCGCGCCGCGATGGCGTTGGCGGCTTTGGGCGGGCGCTGCGCTGCTGGTCATCAGCTTGCCGCTGGCCAGCTTGTGGGCCTTGCTGCACCACAGCGCCGCGCTACCCTGGCTGCTGCAGCAAGTGCCAGGTCTGAGCGTTGAAGGCCTGCAAGGCACGCTGGCCCAGCACCGAATCCAGGCCCGCAGCATCCGCTGGCAGTTGCCTGCCGATGGCGGTGTGCTGACGGTAGACGGCCTGCTCGCCGAAGGCGGCGGTATGCGCTGGGCGCCCTACCCTGGCGCCTGGTTCGGCCTGCGGCTGACGCTGCTGTCGGCCGACAGCTTGCAGTACCTGAGCGGTCCCACCCAGCGTGCCAGCGCGCCGGCAGACCTGCTGCTGCCGGTCGGTCTGCAAGTCGATACCTTGCGAATCGGCAGGCTGCAGATCGGCGACATCGCCCCTGCCGAGGCCTTGACTGCCAGCCTGTGGCTGGGCGCCGATCGCGGAGCGCAGCACCGGGTCGAGAACCTGCGATTGAACTGGCAACGCACAGCGCTGCAAGGCGAGCTGAAGATCGCCAGCGCCGCACCGATGCAGGTTCAAGCCCGCTTGCAGGCCGAGCGCGACGCCGCACCAGCCTGGGACGCCAGCCTGACGCTCAGTGGCCCGCTGGCACGACTGGCCGCCGATGCCAGGCTGCAAGGACGGCCTGCTGCGGCCCGCGCTGCAGCGGCGGCCAGGCCATCGCTCAGCGCCCAGGCCAGCTTGCTGCCTTTCGAGGGCTGGCCATTGGGCGAACTCAGCCTGGCGACCCAGGCCCTCGACTTGTCCTCGCTGTGGCCCGGGCTGCCGCAAACCACCCTGAGCGGGCACGCCATAGTCCAGTCCAGTGGCCTCGACCGGGCGGCCAGCGCGAGCATCTCGCTGACCAATCAGTCGCCCGGCAACTGGAGCACCGGTCGGCTGCCAGTGAAAGCGCTGGCACTCCAAGCCAGCGCCGTGCCGCGCCACCCGGAGCAGCTCAAGTTCGACCGTTTCACGCTGGCGTTGGCCGACGCGACCGCCAGCGCAGGCCGGATCAGCGGCCAGGGTGGCTGGTCCGGCGACGCACTGGTGCTGGACCTGACGCTGACCGATCTGCAACCCGCGCGGCTGCTCCGGCAGGCCGCCGCGCTGACCATGGGCGGGCCCTTGCAACTGCGCGTCACTGGCCTGCCCGGCGACCAGACCAGCCAAGCGATGACGCTGGCGGTTGACGCGAGGCTCAGCGGTCGGAGCATCGATGGCAGCGGACAGCCGGTGCAGCTGCGCCTGGTCGGCAAGGGCAACTCAAATGCGTTCGATCTCAGCGAGATCCGGGCCGAAGCTGGCCCAGCCAGCGCGCAGGGTCGACTCCAGGCCAGCGCCGAGCCCAAGGGTTGGCGCTTGCGCGGCCAAGCCAAGCTGGACCACTTTGACCCCAGGCCCTGGTGGCACGGTGCCGAGGGCACGGCCTGGCGCCGCGGCCCGCACCGCTTGGACAGCGAGCTTGAGATTGACTTGCTCTGGCGCCACGCTCCGCCACAGGCCAGCATGCAGACCCCTGCGCTGGAACATTGGCTGAGCCGCATCGACGGCGGCGCAAGCCTGCGCCTGAGTCCAAGCGTGCTGGCTGGCGCACCGCTGGCAGGTGTGCTGAAGCTGCAGCGCACCGGGATCGACGGCAGTGCCAAGCTCGAAGCCGATGTCGAGCTGGCGGGCAACCGCATCACGCTGCAAGGCCAGCGCGCGGCCCAGCCCTCGGCCGATCGCTGGCAGCTCGAGCTCAAGGCACCAGCGCTGGCCAAGCTGGCACCGCTGGCGCAGTTGGTCAGCGATTGGGCCCCCACGCTGTCCACAGACCTTGCAAGTTATTGGCCTGCCAGCGGCAAGCTCCAGGGCGAGCTGCAAGTCAGCGGCCGCTGGCCTGAGATCAGCAGCCAGGGCGAGCTGCGGGGCGAGAGCCTGGTGGCGGGTATCGGCGCGATGCAATCGGCCACGCTGGGCTGGCGCAGTGGCGCAGACATCGACGCGCCGCTGTCGCTGCAGCTCCAGGCCCAGGGTCTGGTCAGCGCGGCACAGCGGGTCGACGGCTTGGCAGCCCAGCTCAGCGGCAGCCTGCGCAGCCACAGCCTGAGCCTGCGCGTCGACAGCCCAGCCAAACCGCCCGCCTGGACCGAGAACCTGCTAGGCCCGGCAGGCAGTGGCACGCGCTTGCAGGTCGACGGTCGCGGCGGCTGGAGCCGAGGCGAGGCCGGCACCGGCGCGCCGGCAGGCCTGTGGCGGCTGCAGAATCTGACGCTGCAAGCCGGTGCCCGAGACAGCCAGGGTGGCAGCCGCCCCTGGTTGTCAGCGCAGTCGCTGTCAGCCGAGCTCGCGCTGGGCCCGGACCTGCAGGCGCAGGCGCTGACCCTGGCGCCAGGCCGACTCCAGCTGCTGAGCACTGCGCTGAGCTGGCGTGAGGCAAGCTGGCAGGCCGCGTCGGGACCAGCCCGCAACGAAGGCAGCAGGCTGAGCTTGCAGGCCGAATTGGAGCGATTCGACGTCGCTGCCCTGCTGGCCAAAGCCCAACCCGCGATGGGCTGGGGCGGCCAACTCACGCTGGGCGGCCACATCGAGATCCGCAGCGCCGGTCGCTTTGACGCCGATGTCGTGCTCGAGCGGGTGTCGGGCGACCTCAGCCTGACCGACGATCTGGGCACAACCCAGGCCTTGGGCGTGACCGACCTGCGGCTGGCGCTGACCGCCCACGACGGGCTGTGGCAGTTCGCACAAGGCTTGGCGGGCGCAAGCCTGGGCGAGATGGCCGGCGCCCAGGTCTTGCGAACCAGCGCAGACCGGCGCTGGCCATCGGCCGATGCTCCGCTGCAGGGCGTGCTGGAGTCGCGGGTGGCCAACCTGGGGGTGTGGGGTGCCTGGGTGCCACCCGGCTGGCGCCTGGCGGGCAAGCTGCAAACCAGCGCCAGCTTTGGCGGTACGCTGGGCGCGCCCGAACTGCGGGGCGAGGTCGTCGGCAGTGGTTTGGGCGTCCGCAACTTGCTGCAAGGGGTGAACCTCGCCGACGGTGAGCTCGCGCTGACCCTGGCCGGCGACAGCGCCAGCATCGAACGCCTGGTCTTCAAGGGCGGTGACGGCCAGCTCAAGGTCAGCGGCAGCGCGACCCTGGGTGCGACACCCAGCGCCAGCCTGCAGTTGGCGGCCGAGCGCTTTCGCCTGCTCGGCCGCCTCGACCGCCGGCTGGTGGCCAGTGGCAAGGCCGACCTGCGGCTCGACGCGCAGAGGCTGAAGCTGGACGGCAGCTTCACGGTCGATGAAGGTCTGCTCGAACTCACCCAGGGCGACGCCCCTGCGCTGGACGCCGATGTCCAGGTCCGCCGCGGTGCGGGGGCGGCGTCAGCACCAGCCGAGCGAGCCGCAGCCGCCCCCATACCGCTGGCGCTGCGCCAGGCCCAGGTCGCGCTCAAGATCAACCTCGGCCAGAAGCTGCGGCTGCGCGGCCACGGCGTGGACACGGGCCTGCGTGGCGAACTGGTCGTCAGCAGCCCAGAGGGCAAGCTGGCCTTGCGCGGACAGGTGCGTACCGAAGGCGGCACGGTCGCGGCCTATGGGCAAAAGCTCGAGATCGACCGCGGGACGGTCAACTTTGGCGGCGCGCTGGACAATCCGCAGCTCGATGTACTGGCGATCAGGCCCAACCTCGACCAGCGGGTGGGCGTGCTGGTGACGGGAGCGGCACAAACCCCCCGGATTCGCTTGTACAGCGAGCCTGAACTGGCCGACTACGACAAGCTGTCCTGGCTGATGCTGGGCCGGGCGCCCGACGGTCTGGGTCGCAGCGACACCGCGCTGCTTCAGCGCGCCGCGCTGGCGCTGCTGGCCGGCAAGGGCCAGAACCCCACCGATGCGCTGCTCGAAGGACTGGGGCTGACCGACTTCTCGGTCCGTCAGGGTGACGGCGACAGCCGCGAGACCATCGTCAGCCTGGGCAAACAGCTGTCGCGGCGCTGGTATCTCGGCTACGAACGAAGCGTCAACGCCACCACCGGCACCTGGCAGCTGATCTACCGAATCGCCCAGCGATTCACGCTTCGCGCGCAATCGGGCAGCGAGAACGCGCTCGACATGATCTGGTCGTGGCGCTGGTAGGCGGCATGCGAGAATCTTGACCGTACCAGCCGCCGTAGTTCAACGGATAGAACAAGCGCCTCCTAAGCGCTAGATACAGGTTCGATTCCTGTCGGAGGCACCACATTTTTTTATGAAAAACGTATCCTAACCTGAGCGAGAACGCTCACACATCGAGCTTATTGAGAAGATATTATCATTTGTATAAGCTTATCAGTGCATACCCCTATGTAGGTTTGTGTGATTTATTGAGATATTTCGGTGGATTCACTTTCTTGGGTTGTTTGCATTTTGCGATTCGTCAAATCTTTTTGTGTGTTGGTGTTATTGGGCTGCCACTGCTTGGCGTTCGCGCATCCGCACCTGCGACTCGCCTACCGCCTGACGCCGGTCTTGGCCAACGGCATGGTCACGGCTGTTCAAGTCAGTTGGCAGATCGACCCGATGAACGGCCAATTGATCAGACAAAACATCGACCTGAATGAAAACGGTGTGTTGGATGAAGAAGAATTGCAGCAATTTGCAGCGACGAACCAAGCGCTGATGCAGCCTTTCCAGTTTTTTCTGACCATCGAAAATGGCGTAACAGCTCAACCCGTCCCTTTTTCTGTGCGCCAGTTTTCAACACGTGACGGTGGCAAGGGTTTTCAAGGCGGTCTTTTTTGGGAGTTCACTGCCGAACTCGAATCAACACAGCCTTTGCAGTCACTGCAATTGCAAATGCAAGACCCGACTTGGTACATAGGTTTTGAGCCGCTGATGGGCAAAGTGCTTGCCAGCGCCTCTGACTGCGAATCGAATTTCACCCGTGAAAAACGAGCCACTCCCAGCCAAGGTGAACAAGAAGTTCAACGAATTTTTATCCAATGTGCGGCGGCTCTTGCGGCTCAGCCTAACGCACAGGTTTTACCCCTCAATGAGCCCACCAAAGGAGAACGTTCATGAAAATCAAAAAAATTGCTGCCGCTTTCTTAGCAAGCGCCCTTCTGGGTTCCTTGTCTATGGGAAGCGCCTTCGCATACGAAAGCTGCCATAAATCCAAATGGGGTCCAAATGACCAACTTGGTGCCTTGAACAACATCACTAAAGACAATATTTTGGCGGCCACCAAGCTGATCAAACAAGGCAAGAAAATGGCCATGGCGATTGAGACCAATTCCAAGACGCCGGCTTTCCCTCCTCGCACCTACTCCATGACCATTGTCAAACCTGGTCAAGAAAACGGCCAAACCCTGGGTAAAACCAAGCTCAGCTACCACGACGACATTTTGCAAGCTTGGGTGGGTATCGGTACGCAGTTGGATGGACTGGGTCACATCGGCATTGACAATACTTATTACAACTGCACGCCTGGTATTGATGTCACTGGCGTCAGCGGCTTGAAGAAGTTTGGTATCGAGACCTTCCCCGGCGTAGCAACTCGTGCTGTGCTGTTGGACATGACAGCGCTCATGGGCAAAGACATCATTCCTGAAGGCACACCGTTCAACCAGCCTGAAATCGAAGCTGCTTTGAAGCGCCAAGGCAATATGAAGATCAACAAAGGCGATGTGGTTGTTTTCTATACCGGATGGCACAAACTGTTGGGCGTGGATGACAAGCGCAATGGCGCAGCACACCCTGGCTTGGGCGTTCAAGGTGCACGCTATTTGGCAAATTTAGGTGTTGCTATGGTTGGCTCTGATACTTGGGGCTTGGAAGTTGTTCCATTTGAAAACGAAGGACAAGTGTTCCACGTGCACCAGATCTTGTTGGCTGAGTTTGGCGTGTTCATTCTTGAAAATGTAGTCGCTGAACAAGCCATCAAAGACAAAGTTTATGAAGGCATGATCACTGTTGGCCCACACCGCACCACCGGGTCGGTGCAAGCCATTGTGAATCCGATCTTTGTTTACTGATCCCTTTAGGCGATAAGAAAAAGGCACCTTCGGGTGCCTTTTTTATTTCTAGCACGGTTCAATATTTTTTTGCCGCCGAAAGTTCAGGAAAAGCGTCTGCAATGGTGGATACCAGACCGCAATGGGCAGCCGTATAGCCGGGCAATTGGTTCACGGCAAATTGAAACGCGTCGCTGTTCAAAATTTTCAGCACGGCCTGCAAATGCGGCTTATCCAAATCGGATTGGTTGCACAACAAAAAATAACGTTCAGTGGCCAACGGTAAAAACTCCAATTTGAAGCGTCTTGCCGGTGTCTCCACGCCAAAGCCCACATCCGCCATGCCACTGGCCACATAGGCGGCCACGGCGGCATGGGTGAACTCAGCCTGCTCGTAGCCGGCGATTTGCGATGCATCAACCTGCGCTTTTTTCAAAAAGCATTCGAGTAAAAACCGCGTGCCACTGCTTGGTTGACGGTTGACAAACCGCAAGCCTTTGCGGGTGAGGTCTTTCATCTCGTAAATTTTGTGCGGGTTGCCGCTGGCCACCATAAAGCCTTGCCGTCGGGTGGCCACATGAATGATGCGGTTTTGCTTGGGAACCAACCAACGCGAATAGTGTTTGAAACCGGTCTCTTCAAACTGGCCTTGGGGAATGTGAAAACCCGCGATTTCACAAGCCCCTTCGTACAACGAGGCCACTGCTTCGATACTGCCGACGTATTTGCGCTCTACTTGCAAACCAGAGGCTTTGAGGTTTTCAATCATTTTTTCAACCGCAAACCCGTGGCTGGCATGCACGCGCAAGGCGTCATTGTTGATGGACAACAATCGGCCAATTTCACCTTCAAGCTCGGAGGCCAAGGTCTCGAGCATGGGGGTCAATCTGGCGTTGATACGGTGACCTGCCCACACCAGTTTTTCCGCCAGCGGGGTAAGGGTTGAGCCTTTGCCACGCTCCATGTTCAGCAATGGCATGCCCAACTGCGCCTCCCCCTGCCTGATCAAGCTCCAAGCGTGTCGATATGAGGCGCCTGTTTTTTTACACGAACCGGACAAACTGCCGTGGCCCTGTACCTCCGCCAGTAACTCAAGCAGCCTAGGCGCCAGATTTTGGCCGCCGGCATCGCTGATCGTCCATTGGGGTTTGATCGAGACTTTATGCATTCAGGTATATATGCTTTGTTCAGCATATTAGTTGTGTGTGGCAAAACAATCATACCTGAGGTACTTATACATATTGCAGGGGCTCAGTGCTTACCCTAGACTGCATTGTGCTGGGAAAGCATACGTTAAAGTCAGCAGTGCGAATTTAATCTACCCCAAAAAAACTGGAGACATCATGAGTTCACCTGCTGACGCAACAAGCACCATGTCAGACACGACACCGAGTTTCTTATCTAAAGAACGCATCATTGCCGGAGAAGGATACAACCGATGGTTGGTCCCACCTGCAGCGCTTGCCATCCATTTGTGCATCGGAATGGCTTATGGTTTTTCTGTGTTCTGGTTACCTCTGTCCAAAGCCTTGGGCATCAAAGAACCGCTGAAATGCGGCGCAGATATCGGTTTTTTCCAAGAGCTGTTCACCAGCACATGTGACTGGAAAGTCTCCACCTTGGGTTGGATGTACACCTTGTTTTTTGTGTTGCTCGGTAGCTCTGCGGCGTTGTGGGGTGGTTGGCTCGAGCGTGCCGGCCCACGCAAAGCCGGTGTAGTAAGCGCAATATGCTGGTGCGGCGGTATGTTGATTGCGGCCTTGGGTGTGTACACCCACCAATTTTGGTTGATGCTGTTGGGTTCCGGCGTCATTGGCGGCATTGGTTTGGGCTTAGGCTACATCTCACCCGTTAGCACCTTGATCAAATGGTTTCCGGACCGCCGCGGCATGGCAACTGGCATGGCCATCATGGGTTTCGGTGGCGGTGCCATGATCGGTTCACCTTTAGCTGCAGAGTTGATGAAGTACTTTGCCACTGACTTAGAAGTGGGTGTGTGGCAAACCTTTGTGTGTATGGCCGTGGTGTATTTCGTTTTCATGATGTCAGGTGCTTTGGGCTACCGCATTCCAGCCACGGGTTGGAAGCCTGCCGGTTGGACACCTCCTGTGCAACAAGCCAGTAACACCATGATCACCCAAAACCATGTGCATGTCAGCAAGGTGTGGGGCATTCCACAATTTTGGATGGTGTGGGTGGTGCTTTGTATGAACGTCTCTGCGGGCATTGGCGTGATTGGCATGGCCAGCCCGATGCTGCAAGAGGTATTTGGCGGCGCATTGATTGGTATTGAAGCCAAATACAACGACTTAGACAAAACACAACTGACCATGATTGCCAGTGTTGCCGCAGGTTTTACCGCCTTGCTCAGCCTCTTCAACATTGGTGGCAGGATCATCTGGGCCAGCCTTTCAGACAAACTCGGCCGCAAACTCACCTACGTCGTGTTTTTTGTTTTGGGCGCTGCCCTGTATGCATCCGTACCCGCTTCGGCCATGGCTGGTAACCAACTGTTGTTTGTCGCTGCGTTCTGCATCATCTTGAGTATGTACGGCGGCGGCTTTGCCACGGTGCCTGCTTATCTGGCCGATTTGTTTGGCACGCAAATGGTGGGTGCGATCCACGGCCGTTTGCTGACAGCCTGGGCAACGGCTGGCATTTTGGGCCCAGTGGTGGTGAATTACATGCGCGATTACCAACTCGGCTTAGGCCTTCCCCGCGAGCAGGTCTACAACCAAACCATGTTCATTCTGGTCGGCATGCTGGTGGTGGGCTTGATCGCCAACCTGATGATCCGCCCGGTGAATGCCAAACATTTCATGACACCCGAAGAACTGGCGCACGAGAAAAAACTCGCGCATGAAAAAGCCAGCGCGTCCGAAGTAGGTGGCAATGCACACGGTAGTGCGGTTCATTCCAACCCGCTTTGGGTGGTATTTGCTTGGACAGCCGTGGGTATTCCATTGGCATGGGGCATCTACCGCACCTTGCAAAGTGCGGGCAAATTCTTTAACTGAAATCATCCATGAACAAATCTGTCGAAGCACCTGAACTGCAAACGGTCAGCAGGCTGTTGCCCGAATTCACCGAGATGCCGGGCGGCTTGCTGCCGTTGCTGCATGCTGTGCAAGAAGCGCTGGGATTCATCCCAGCAAGCGCTGTGCCTTTGGTCGCTGAGGCGATGAACTTATCTCGCGCTGAGGTGCACGGGGTCATCACCTACTACCATTTCTTTCGCAGCAAAGCGCCCGGCAAGCATGTGGTTCAAGTGTGCCGTGCCGAGGCCTGTCAGGCCTGCGGTGGCGAGCAATTATTGGCGGATATTGAACAAGCATTGGGGTGCAAGTTGCATGAAACCAGCGCCGATGGTTTGTATTCACTTGAGCCGGTGTATTGCTTGGGTTTGTGTGCCTCTTCACCCGCGGTACAGATTGACGACAAGCTGTATGCGCGCATGGACAAAACACGCCTGGCACGACTTGTTGCTGACATCGGGAGCACCTCATGATCACCGTGTTTGTTCCATGCGACAGTGCCGCGTTGGCCGCCGGTGCTGATGAAGTCGTTGATGCTTTGCACAAAGAGGCCACCGCTCGTGGTCTGGCCATCGATGTGCAACGCAACAGCTCACGCGGCATGTTTTGGCTTGAACCTCTGGTTGAAGTCGTCACGGCCAAAGGTCGCATGGCTTATGGCCCAGTGGCATTTGAAGACGTGCCTTCTTTGTTTGAAGCCGGTTTTTTGAATGGCGGCGCGCACGCTTTATCACTCGGTTTGACAGATGACATCGCTTATCTCGCCAAACAACAGCGCCTGACCTTTGCCCGCATGGGCATCACACGGCCCTTGTCTTTGGACGATTACGCCGCGCACGGCGGCTGGGCCGGTTTGCAAAAAGCCGTGGCGGTGGATGGCGCGGACGTGGTGCAAACTGTGTTGGACTCCGGCTTGCGCGGACGCGGCGGGGCAGCGTTTCCGGCGGGTATCAAATGGCGCACCGTTCGCGCCACGGATGCCGCGCAAAAGTACGTGGTGTGCAATGCCGATGAAGGCGACTCGGGCACGTTCTCCGACCGCATGACCATGGAGGGTGACCCCTACATGCTGATCGAAGGCATGGCCATTGCTGGTGTGGCAGTCGGCGCCACTCAGGGTTACATCTATATTCGTTCTGAATACCCACACGCCATTGCCACCATGACCACCGCCATCCAATTGGCGCAATCGGCAGGTTTTTTGGGCGACAACGTTCTGGGCAGTGGCAAGGCATTTCACTTGCACATACGCAAAGCAGCGGGTGCTTATGTGTGTGGCGAAGAAACCGCCATGCTCGAGAGCATCGAGGGCAAGCGCGGCATCGTTCGCGCAAAGCCGCCCTTGCCTGCCCTGGAAGGATTGTTCGGTCAACCCACAGTCATCAACAACGTGATCACACTGGCCAGTGTTCCCATCATCATGGCCAAGGGCGCAGCGTTTTACAAAGACTTCGGCATGGGCCGCTCCACCGGCACGCTGCCGTTTCAAATCACCGGCAATATCAAGCAAGGTGGTTTGGTTGAACGCGCATTTGGTCTGACTCTGCGCGAATTGATCTATGACTTCGGCGGCGGCAGCCGCAGCGGCAGGCCCATCAAAGCGGTGCAAGTCGGCGGACCATTGGGTGCGTATGTGCCGGAGTCGCAATGGGATGTGCCGCTGGACTATGAAGCCTATGCCGCACTCGGTCTGGTGGTCGGTCACGGCGGCATCGTGGTGCATGACGACACCGCCAACATGGCCAAGTTGGCACGTTACGCCATGGAGTTTTGCGCCTTAGAGAGCTGCGGCAAATGCACGCCTTGCCGCATCGGTTCCACGCGCGGCATGGAAACGATTGACCGCATTGCCACCTCGGCCAACAAAGAACAACAGGTGCATTTGCTGCGCGATTTGTGCGACACCATGGTGCACGGCAGCCTGTGCGCCATGGGTGGCATGACGCCCTTTCCCGTGTTGTCGGCACTCAAACATTACCCCGGTGATTTCGGTCTGGAAAAAGCCGAAACCACTGCTTCTTAATCAAGGATCCACCATGTTGATGTACCTCAAACAAGAACGCGACCATGGCACGCCTGCACGCACTTCCTCAGAAACTGTCAGTCTGAGCATTGATGGCTACGCGGTCAGCGTACCCAAAGGCACGTCGCTCATGCGTGCGGCAGTTGACGCGGGCATACAAGTGCCCAAGCTGTGCGCGACCGATAGCCTGGAACCCTTCGGTTCCTGCCGCTTGTGTTTGGTGGAAATCGACGGGCGCAAAGGCTATCCGGCCTCTTGCACCACGCCTGCTGAAAACGGCATGGTGGTGCACACCCAGACCCCAAAGTTGCAAGACTTGCGCAAAGGCGTGATGGAGTTGTACATCTCCGACCACCCGCTCGATTGTTTGACATGCAGCGCCAACGGCAATTGCGAATTGCAAGACATGGCCGGTGTCACCGGATTGCGCAATGTGCGCTACGGCGTCGGTGCGCAAGCAGGCGACCACCATTGCGACATGAAGAAAGACGAGTCCAACCCTTACTTCACCTACGACCCAAGCAAATGCATTGTCTGTAACCGTTGCGTACGCGCCTGCGAAGAAACACAAGGCACGTTTGCATTGACCATCTCAGGCCGGGGCTTTGAGAGCCGCGTATCAGCCGGCCAAGACCAGCCGTTCATGGACAGCGAATGCGTGTCCTGCGGTGCGTGCGTCGAAGCCTGCCCCACCGCCACGCTGCAAGAAAAATCCATCATCGAACTCGGCCAACCCGAGCATAGCCTGATCACCACTTGCGCTTACTGCGGCGTGGGTTGCGGCTTCAAAGCCGAGATGAAGGGCAACACTGTCGTGCGCATGGTGCCGTGGAAAGACGGCAAAGCCAACGAAGGACATTCATGTGTGAAAGGCCGTTTCGCTTGGGGCTATGCCACGCATCAAGACCGGATCACCAAGCCGATGATTCGCGCCAAGATCACTGACCCGTGGCAAGAAGTCAGCTGGGACGAGGCCATCAACCATGCGGCTTCTGAGTTCAAACGCATACAAGCCAAACACGGCAAAGACTCCGTCGGCGGCATCACCTCTTCGCGTTGCACCAACGAAGAAACCTATCTGGTGCAAAAACTGGTGCGCGCCGCTTTTGGCACGAACAACGTAGACACTTGTGCCCGAGTGTGCCACTCCCCTACCGGTTATGGTTTGGGACAAACCTTTGGCACATCGGCTGGCACACAAACCTTCAAATCGGTGGAACGTGCGGATGTGTTGCTGGTCATTGGCGCCAACCCTACCGATGCACACCCGGTGTTTGCGTCACGCATGAAACGCCGTTTGCGCGATGGCGCCAAGCTCATCGTCGCCGACCCGCGCAAAATCGATCTGGTCAGCAGCCCGCATGTGAAGGCCCAACACCATTTGGCTTTGCGCCCCGGCACCAACGTCGCGCTCATCAACTCACTGGCACATGTGGTGGTCACCGAAGGCTTGGTCGCCAAAGACTATGTGGCCAAACGTTGCGACGATAGGAGTTTCAATGAGTGGTGCGAGTTTGTCTCTAAGCCCGAAAACTCACCCGAGGCTTTTGAGAGCGTCACTGGCGTTCCTGCCGCTGAAGTGCGCGCCGCTGCCCGCATGTATGCCGCAGGCCCTAACTCTGCGATTTACTACGGCCTTGGCGTGACCGAGCATTCACAAGGCTCGACCATGGTCATGGGCATTGCCAACTTGTCGATGGCTTGCGGCATGGTCGGTCGTGAAGGTGTGGGTGTGAACCCATTGCGTGGTCAAAACAATGTGCAAGGCGCGTGTGACATGGGCAGTTTCCCGCACGAGTTGCCTGGTTACCGCCATATCTCTGACACCACCACACGCACGCTGTTTGAAGGCGCATGGGGCGTCACACTCAGCCCCGAACCCGGCTTGCGCATCCCGAACATGTTTGACGCCGCCATGGACGGCTCGTTCCTAGGGCTTTATTGCCAAGGCGAAGACATTGTGCAATCCGACCCGGACACGCAGCATGTGGCCGCCGCTTTGTCCGCCATGGAATGCATCGTGGTGCAAGACATCTTCCTGAATGAAACCGCCAAGTACGCGCACGTGTTTTTGCCGGGTTCATCGTTCCTGGAAAAAGACGGCACCTTCACCAACGCCGAGCGCCGCATTTCGCGTGTGCGTCAGGCCATGCCGCCGATGGCGGGTCTGGCTGACTGGGAAGTCACGGTCAAACTGGCGAAAGCGCTGGGCTACGACATGCACTATGCGCATCCGCAAGAGATCATGAAAGAGATCGCTGCACTGACACCCAGTTTTGCCGGTGTCAGTTATGAAAAAATTGACCAGCACACCAGCTTGCAATGGCCTTGCAATGCGGACACCGCAGACGCAGGCATTGACATCATGCATGTCAGTGGTTTTGTGCGCGGCAAAGGCAAATTCTTCCCGACGCAGTATGTGGCGACACCAGAAAAAGTCACGCGCAAATTCCCGTTGCTACTGACCACTGGCCGCATTCTGTCTCATTACAACGTAGGCGCGCAAACCCGCCGCACCGACAACAACCAGTGGCACGACGAAGACCGCTTGGACATTCACCCGCATGATGCTGAAGAGCGCGGCATCAAAGACCATGACTGGGTTGGCATCGAGAGCCGCTCCGGTCGAACCGTGTTGCGCGCCCGCGTGACCGAGGCCATGCAAGCCGGTGTCGTCTACACCACCTTCCACTTCCCTGAATCCGGCGCGAATGTGATCACCACCGACGCGTCTGACTGGGCGACCAACTGCCCCGAGTACAAAGTGACAGCGGTGCAAGTCGTGGCTGTCAGCCAGCCTTCCGAGTGGCAACAAAACTACCAGCGTTTCAACAAAAATCAACTGGATTTACTCGCCAAAGCACAGTCAGACAGTTTTGAGGTGGTCGGCAAGTGAACATGCATTTGGCATCAAGAGCACATCTGGCTGACGAGATGCCGGTGGCCTTGGTGTTCAATGGCATTTCTCATGCCGTGATGATGGCCACGCCTTTGCACTTGGAGGATTTCGCACTCGGCTTTGCGCTCAGCGAAGGCTTGATTGACCAAGCCTCGCAGCTGTATGGTGTGGAAGTGATTGAACAAACGCTGGGCGTTGAAGTTCACCTAGAGGTCGCCGCCCAATGCGAAGCGCGTTTGAAAGAACGCAAACGCAGCATGGCCGGTCGCACCGGTTGCGGTTTATGCGGCACAGACAGCTTGGCGCAAGTCAAGTTGTCGCTGCCGCAAGCGCCCGTGGTGAATGTGGATGTGCAAGCCATGCAACGCGCACACGCAGGACTGCGTGCACTGCAACCATTGAAGCTGCAAACCGGTGCCACGCACGCGGCTGCTTGGTCTGATATGAACGGTGTCATTCACATCGTGCGCGAAGATGTGGGTAGACACAACGCCTTGGACAAACTGATTGGCGCGATGACCAAAGCCCCCGTGGATGCGACGCAAGGTTTTGTTTGCATCACCAGCCGCGCCAGTTTTGAGATGGTGCAAAAAACCATCCAATCCGGCGCAGGCGCATTGACTGCAGTTTCCGCACCGACACGTCTGGCCGTCGATATCGCACAGTCGCACAACCTGCTGCTCGCCGGTCAGGTGCGTGGCGACAGCTTCACCGCTTACAGCTACCCCGAGCGGTTTTTATCCACTGCTTTTATTGAATCCACCGAGACTGAAGCCCATGGACATCCATAACCTGGTCAGTATGGCCAATCAAATTGGTCAATTTTTCTCAGCCTACCCGGACCGCGACGAGGCCTTGGAAGGCATTGCCAACCATATTCGCAAATTTTGGGAGCCTCGCATGCGGCTCCAATTGTTTGAAGGCATTGACGCTGGTAAAGCCGCTGAATTGTCAGCGCTTGTCGCGCAATCACTGGCTCTGCATCGCAACTCGCTTCAACCTGCGACATCACGCTGAATCGCTATTTCCCCTGAACTGCTTATGCAATTTAGCGCACCGGCATCACATGTATCCAGCGACAGTCCATGCTGATGCCGAGACTTTGACCGGTTTGCACGTTGTGTCTTTGCATGCCTGACAGCGTCAATTGCAACTGAAGGTTTGCAGGTTCTTCTAACGTCAATGTGGCCAGAGACATTTCACCCAGACTGCGTAATTCACTGACTTGTGCCTGCAACAAGACACGCTGATGGTCATTTTTTTCTTCTTCAGTCCATGCAGGATGCACTTGAAAACCGTCACCTTGAATCACCCAAGTCACCGCTTGACCCGTTTTCTTTAAGCGCCCTTTGTCTTTGACGACCAGTGCCAGTCCGCTTGCCGCGTCGGGGTTCGACAACCATTCCAGCCAAGCAAAACCCTCCGGCAAGGCATGCGGACCGCCATGGCCCAACCAGCGACCATGAAAGCGGTTGGGTATACCTACCAAGTCAGCCACGCGGGCATTGCGCGGAGCCCGGTGAATATGAGCAGGCGTGGCCTCTTGCAACACCTGCCCTTCATCCATCACCACCAGTTTGTCTGCCAGTTGTCTGGCTTCGTTCAAATCATGTGTGACCAGCACGATAGGTATGTGCAAATCGCGGCGTAAATCCGCAATCAATGCGTAAAGCCCTCTGCGACTCATTTGATCCACGGCAGAAAACGGCTCGTCCATCAGCAGCAACTTAGGCTGTCTGGCCAAGGCTCTGGCCAGCGCTACCCGTTGTTGTTGACCACCGGACAACATTGCGGGCACACGTTGTTGTTGCTCCGCAGTCAAGCCCATGCGATTGAGCCAGTCGATAGCAGCATGCACACGCGCTTTCACTGGCAAATGCAACATGGCAAGCGAGACATTGTCGATGGCGTTCATATGCGGCATCAAAGCGTAATTTTGAAACACCAGACCCACCAGACGTTGGCGTGCTGACAAGAAAATGCCTTGATCCGTGTTGCACCAGGTTTCCCCTGCGATCAGCACTTTGGCTTTTTCGGGTTTAAGCAAACCCGCCATCAATCGCAGCATGGACGTTTTGCCCGCACCTGAGGGACCAACGAGCGCGAGCATTTGACCGGGTTCGCAACTGAAGCTGCCGTGCAACGGCATGGGCAAGTGTTGGCTCACACTGACATGCAAACCTGCGCTGTGGTTTCCGTTAGTACCTTTATTCATCTGCGCCTCGTCAATCGCGAAGTGGCAAAAAACGAAGCCGCCACAGCCAATAAGGACATGAGCAGTAACAGCAAGGCCATTCGATCAGCTGATTGCACATCAAAAGCTTGCACCCGGTCGTAAATGGAAATCGCCAGTGTTTTGGTTTCACCCGGGATACTGCCGCCCATCATCAACACCACACCGAACTCACCCAAGGTATGCACGAATGTCAGCACCATGGCTGACAACACCCCGGGCCAGACCAAGGGCAACTCGACCCGCCAGAACGTGGCCCAACTGCCTAGCCCACATACGGCTGCGGCTTCATTCAAGTTGGCTGGCACAGCCTCAAACGCGCGCTGTATGGGTTGCACCAAAAACGGAATATTGAACAACACAGAGGCGACAACCAAGCCGGAGAAATGGAATGCGAGATGGATACCTTGCTGTGACAACCACTGACCCAATGGCGAGGCTGCACCGAATGACACCAACAAGTAATAGCCGAGCACAGTGGGTGGCAACACCAAGGGCAACACCACCAAGGCCTCAATCAGGTATTTGCCTTTGAACTCGGTATAGGCCAACCAACGCGCGAGCAGCATGCCGGGCGGCAACAACAAAGCCAGCGTGACCGCTGCGAGTTGCAATGACAGTGAAAGCGCTTGCCAATCGATGATGTTCTCCTGCGAATCAAGGCATGGCAAAGCCATACCGCGACAGCACCGCTTGAGCCGGTGCACTGCCGAGGTAATCGTAAAACGACTGCGCGGCAGCCGACACGGGTTTGATCAACACCATGCGCTGAATCAAGGGCTGGTGGTTTTTCGCATCAATCAAATCAAACCGTCCTTTGCCTGTGAACGCAGGTGCCACGGCCAATGACTGGGCGATGATGCCGGCTTGCGCTGAACCCGACAATGCAAATTGCGCGGCCTGCGAAATGTTTTCACCCAGAATCAATTTGCTTTGCACTGCGCTCCACAACCCGGCGTGTTGCAACACCTGTTTGGCGCGTTCACCATAGGGCGCATGCTCGGGTTTGGCGATGGCCAGTTTTTGCAAGCGTCCGTCTTGCAAGCTGGCAGCCAAGTCTTTCAAACTGCCGTCGGCTTTGAGTGGCGATCCGTTGGGTGTGAAGACACCAATGCGGCCGATCGCATACAACTTGCCACGGTCTACGGTCTTGCCTGCATCCGAGAGTTTGTACACAAAATTTTCATCTGCCGACATGAATATTTGAAATGGCGCACCTTGCAGAATTTGCGTGGTGAATTGCCCGGATGAGCCAAACACCAGCGTGATGTTTTGACCGGTTTGCTTTTCATAACGGACGGCCAATTCTTCCAAAGCAAATTTCAAATCAGACGCTGCAGCCACACGCACCACAGCGGCGTTTTGCGCATGCGCCAGTGACATCAAGCCGGTAAATGCAGACATGATCCAAGCGAATAAAAACTTTTTCATAATGGTTGTTTGACCAGATCAAAAATTGATTTGAGTGCGCAAAGAAATGACATACTGTGACTAAGATTTTTTTCAAAGCGCATTCGCTATTCTTTTTTTGAATAGCGAATGTATCACAAGCCCGGAGTCAAGCATTGCCACCTAAAAAAATTGCTAAGCCGCTGCCAGACGCTCTGGGTCATGCCATCACGGACAAGCGCCTGCTCATATTGCGCAGCTTGGCCAAAGTCGGTTCTATTTCGCAAGCCGCCAGAGAGGCCGGTGTCAGTTACAAAGCCGCTTGGCAAGCGATTGATACCTTGAGCAATTTGTCCGGTGTGGCCTTGGTTGAAAAAGTCGTAGGCGGTGCAGGCGGAGGCGGTGCGCGGTTGACACCTGCCGGTGTTCAATTGCTGGACGCCGCCCAAAAGCTGGGCACTGTGCGCAAGCAACTGCTGGCGGAGATGACGCCTGCCAACGCCAAAAACAGCATGCCGCAAACATCCATGGCGTTGGCGCTTCGCACCAGCATGCGCAACCAATTGATGGCGAAAGTCATGGCGGTCAAAACGGTAGGTGCGTTGGCTTGGGTCAAAGTACAACTCAGTGAAGACATGGTTTGGGTGGCCAAAATCACCAAGGAAAGTGCCCAGCTATTGGACTTGGTGCCCGGCATGCAAATCATGCTTTTATGCAAAGCCACTGCAGTCCGTATTTCACGCCATTTGCTGGAGAAACCGGGCGCTAACAGGGCTCAAGGCAAAGTCACACGCCACTCGCGCGCCAAAGCCACTGAAATCAGTTTGCAAATTGCGCCCCATATCAGTCTGATTGGTTTCGCCGAAGATGAACAGATCAAAACCGGTGAAACCGTCTACGCTTATTTGGAAGACTCAGCCTTGGTTTTGGCATTGGTATGAATTTTCTAAAACAGTTAAAGTCAACCACACTTTAGAAATCACACTGAGAACTTTATGCACTCCAGATTCCACACTGTCACTTTGGCCGGGCTGTTGTATGGCTTGCTGAGTTTTGCGACATTTGCCCAAGACAAGGACCTTGAATCTAAAGCACTTCACGCGCGTACCGATGCCTCTATGTGCTCCAACTGCCACGGCACTGAAGGCCGCGCAGTCAAGGACTCTGCGGTTCCCTCTATTGCGGGCTTACCGCGCGACTACATGGTGCAACAAATGCAAGCCTTCAAAGACGGCAGCCGCCCCGCCACCATCATGCATCAGATCACCAAGGGTTTGACTGAAGCGCAAATTGCTTCCATGGCCGATTATTTTGCTGCGCAACCCCGTTAAGGACTGACCATGAAAAGAAGACATTTGTTGCAAGCCGGACTGGCGTTTGGCACGGCTCCCGCGTTGTGGGCGGCCAACTTGCCCGCCAAAGCACAGGTGGTGGTCATCGGCGGCGGCTATGGCGGTGCGACTGCAGCCAAGTATGTGCGCATGCTCTCTAATTATAAAATCAACGTGGTGTTGATTGAGCCCAACACCAGTTTCATCTCCTGCCCTATGTCCAATCTGGTGATTGGTGGCAGCAAAAATTTGACCGAGTTAACCACCTCATACGATGCGCTCAGCAGCAAGCACGGCGTCACCATCGTCAAAGACAAAGTGACGGCGATTGATCCGCAGAAAAAAACGGTGGCATTACAAAACGGTGCCTCCATCGCTTACGACAAACTCGTGCTGTCTCCTGGTGTGGACATGATGTTCGACAGCATCGAAGGCTTGCAAGCAGCCAATGCCAGCGGCCAAATTTTGCAAGCGTGGAAAGCCGGTCCAGAAACCCATGCCTTGCGCAAGCAACTCGAAGCCATGCCCGATGGCGGTGTCTATGCGCTGACGGTGCCAGAAGCGCCCTACCGCTGCCCGCCCGGACCGTATGAGCGCGCCAGCCAAGTCGCGCATTACTTCAAGCAAGCCAAGCCCAAATCTAAAGTCTTGATTTTGGATGCCAATCCCGACATCACCTCTAAAGCGAGTTTGTTCAAGAAATTTTGGAGCGACAACTACAAAGACATCATCGAGTACCGCCCGAACCACAAAGTAACTTCTGTCGATGCTAAAGCTATGAGCATCAACTTCGATGTACAAGAACCGGTGAAAGCCCAAGTTTTGAATGTGCTGCCGTCTATGCGCGCAGGTGCTATTGCGGTGCAAACCGGTTTGGCCACCGCCAACAACCGATGGTGCGGCATCAACTACCAAAGTTTTGAATCTGTTGCCGCCAAAGATATTCATATTCTGGGTGACGCGATATTGGCTGCACCCGCCATGCCCAAGTCTGCGCATATGGCGAACTCACACGCCAAGGTGGCAGCAGCGGCCATCGTGGCAGAACTGTCTGGCCTTGAATCCAACCCCGCCCCCTATTTGACCAATACCTGCTACAGCTATGTCAGCGACAAAATGGTGGTGCATGTGGCCTCGGTTCACCAGTACAACGCCGAGGAAAAAACCTATAAAACCGTGCCCGGCTCAGGCGGCTTGTCCAGCGAAGCCAACGCCTTGGAAGGCACATACGCTTGGAACTGGGCGCAAAACATATGGGCTGATTCGCTGCTTTAATCAATGGTTAATCGGGGTCAGGTTCGGTAATTGGGGTCAGGTTCCAATTAATTCCCAATTAATTGGAACCTGACCCCAATTACCAATTACCCAATTACCGATTAACCGCTTAATTCAATTCAAAGGCCACTCTACCCGCTACCAAGGTGGCTTGCACTTTGCCCGGCATCAAACTGGCGTTCATGTCAAATGCAAACGGTGTGTGTTTGCTTTGGCTATGCAAGGCTGACGGCATGACCTGCCAATGCTCAGAGGGTTTGTAAATACAAATATCAGCGGGTGAACCGACCACCAATTGCCCCAGTCCCTGTCCGGCAGCACCGAGCAATGCAGCAGGTGCACTGGTCACCACTTGCAAAGCACGCATCAGGCTGACACCACTTTGCTCGGCCCATTTCAAGCTTGCGCTCAGCAACATCTCCAACGCCGTGGCACCGGGTTGCGCTTGGGCAAATGGCAAGTCTTTGGCGTCGCCCTCCACCGGCGTGTGGTCTGACACCAGCACATCGATCGTGCCGTCCGCCAAACCTTGTCGCAAAGCCTCTCTGTCGCGCTGCTGGCGCAAAGGCGGCGTCAGTCGGGCACGGGTATCGAAATAACCGACATCGTTATCGATGAAATGCAAATTGTGGATGCTGACATCGGCGCTGATGGCCAGACCTTCCGCTTTGGCCAGGCGTACCAATTCCACACCGGCGGCGCTGGACAAGCGACACACATGCAACCGCGCTCCGGTGCTGCGCATCACATCTATCAAGGTATGCAGGGCAATCGTTTCTGCAGCCACCGGCACACCGCTCAAACCCAATCGTGTGGCCAGCGGTCCGCTGGCTGCCACGCCTTTACCCAGATGCACATCTTGCGGTCTGAGCCACACGACGTAGCCATAGGTGGCTGCGTATTGCATGGCGCGTTGCAAAGTTTGGGTTTGCGTCATGCCGTGTTCAGCCTGAGAAAAACCAACGCAGCCTGCCAGTGTCAACTCGGCCATCGGTGTCAGGCTTTCACCCGCCAGCCCGCGTGTCAATGCACCCAATGGAAAGACGCGCGACAAGTGCAAACGCGCAGCCCGAAATTGCAGCATCTCGACTAACCCGGGTTCATCCAACACCGGTTGCGTGTCCGGCGGACACACCACGCTGGTCACTCCGCCGGCGACTGCGGCGGCCAATTCAGACTCGAGCATGCCCTCGTGTTCATGACCCGGCTCACCCAGACGCGCACACGCATCCACCAAACCGGGAATCACCATGCAATCGGTGGCATCGATGGTTTGGTCTGCTTTGAAATTGGCGGGAATCTGGCCAATGGCCAAGACATGGCCTTTTTGCACGGCCACATCGGCGCGCTGGCTGAAACCACTGGCCGGGTCGACCACATGTCCGTTTTGTATCAGTATGTTCATGCGTCATTCCCCGCCACGATAGACATCACCGCCATGCGCACCGCTATGCCGAAGGTGACTTGCGTCAAGATGACGCTTTGCGGTCCGTCAACCACGGCCGATTCGATTTCTACGCCTCGGTTGATCGGCCCCGGGTGCATGACGATGGCGTCCGGCTTGGCCAATTGCAGGCGGCTTTGCGTCAAGCCAAAGCTTTTGAAATACTCTTGGCTGGAAGGAAGCAATGCGCCACTCATGCGCTCATTTTGCAAACGCAGGGCGATGACCACATCGCAGTCGCGAATGCCTTCTTCGATGTTGTGAAACACCTTGACACCGAGTTGCGATAAATCGCCGGGCACCAAAGTTTTAGGACCGACCACGCGCACTTCAGCACAGCCTAATGTGGTCAGTGCATGGATGTCCGAGCGGGCCACCCGTGAATGAAGTACATCACCAACGATAGCAACACGCAGATTGGCAAAGTCTTTTTTGAAATGGCGGATGGTGTAGGCGTCCAGCAAACCTTGCGTGGGATGCGCATGACGTCCGTCACCGGCGTTGATGACGTGCACGTGAGGCGCGACATGTTCGGCGATCAAATACGGCGCGCCGGATTCGCCGTGGCGCACCACAAAAATATCGGCAGCCATGGCGCTCAGGTTGGCGATGGTGTCGAGCAAGCTCTCGCCTTTGCTGGCGGATGAACGGGCAATGTCCAGATTGAACACATCGGCGCTCAAACGCTTGGCAGCGATCTCGAAAGTGGTGCGTGTGCGCGTGCTGTTTTCAAAAAACAAGTTGAAGACGGACTTTCCGCGCAGCAGCGGGACTTTTTTCACCTCGCGGTCGTTGAGCGACACAAATTGATTTGCAGTGTCAAGAATACGTGTGAGTATGTCGCGCGATAAGCCCTCGGTTGAGAGCAAATGGATTAACTCACCGTTACGGTTGAGTTGCGGATTGCGTTTGTAAAGCATCAGCGGTCCTTTACTGAAAATCCGAACTGACCAGCATCCTTGCGCATCAAGCGAAGGCTTTGGCTGGAGGGCAAGGTCAAACGGGCAGCTGCGTAATCTGCGTGCACGGGTAATTCGCGCCCACCACGGTCCACCAGCACGGCCAAATGCACCTCTGCAGGTCGCCCGTAATCAAACAACTCATTGACCACTGCACGAATGGTTCTACCGGTGAACAACACATCATCAATCAACCAGATGACCGCGCCATCTACAGCAAATGGTAAACGTGTGGCTTCGCTGTCAGACAAGCCACGCTTGGAGAAATCATCGCGGTGCATGGAAGACGACACCACACCCATGGGTGACTCACGCTTCCAATCAGCTTGCAACTGTTGAGCCAGCCAAGCACCGCCCGTGGTGATGCCCACCAGGTGCGCAGTTGCAGGCACACGCTCGCGCAAGTCCTGCAACATCTGCGCGTACAAGGCTTGCGCATCCAAAGATAAATGTCCAGTACTCATAGGGTAAGGCTTCTTAAAAATTGGTTCAGTATGACGCAGGCAGATGCTGCATCGACGTCTTTGGCGCCATCGCTTTTCGCTTCGGTGGTGGAGTAACGTTCATCCACCTCGAACACTGGTAGTTCAAAACGGCCATGCAACTGTCGCGCGAATTTTTTCGCCAATTCGGTGTTTTCGTGCGCTGCGCCGTCCGGGTGGTAGGGCACGCCAACCACCAGCGCATCGGGTTGCCAACGTTCAATGTGTTTGGCGATCAGTGGCCAACGCGCGTCCCCGCTTGCATTGACTGTGCCCTGAGGTTGCGCCTGGCCCAGCAAACGCGATGCATACGCTACACCGGTGCGCTTGAGGCCAAAATCGAAAGCAAGAAAGGAATGCAAATGGGCATGGTTCATCGGCTGCACAGCCGTGTTCATGCGTGGCCCGCCTGCGGAGACAGCATCCATGCCTGCAAACCCAACAAGGCAAGCGCGCTGTCATAACGGTGTTCGATGGGAGTATCAAAAATCACATGGTCGTCGGCTTGTACTGTGAGCCAACTGTTTTCTGCCAACTCGGATTCAAGTTGTCCTTGTGCCCAAGCGGCATAGCCCAAGGTAATCAAAACCCGCTTGGGACCTGCACCTGTGGACAAGGCTTCGAGCACATCTTTGGAAGTGGTCATCTCCAAGCCGCCGGGAATGGCCAACGTAGAGGCATAGGCCGGTTCAGGTTGTTGGTCTGCTTGTGCGCGAGACATGGGATCGTGCAAGACAAAACCACGCTCGGTATGCACTGGTCCACCTTGAAACACAGGGATTTCTATCAAATCGGACCGGCCGAGTTGCAATTCGACTTTTTCAAACAAGGAGCGCATGCTCATGGGGCTGGGCTTATTGATGATCAGCCCCAAAGCGCCTCGCTCGCTGTGCTCGCACATATACACCACACTGCGGGAAAAAGACTCGTCCATCAGACCGGGCATAGCGATCAGAAAATGGTGGGTCAGGTTGATGGGCGCAAAATCCAAGGACATCAGTTGATTTTAAGGGTGAAGATGACAAGCAGACATTTCACACATTTTGCATCGGTATTGGTCTGGTTCAGGCGGGATTTGCGCTTGCACGACCATACCGCTTTGCACATGGCGGTGCAGCATGGCGACAAGGTGTTTGGTTGCTTCGTGTTTGACAGCGACATATTGCAAGGACTGCCTGCACAAGACAGACGCGTGTCGTTCATTCATGCCTCCATTCTTGAATTGGACCAGAAGTGGCGGGAACACGCCGACAATCCGGACGCTGGCTTGATCACCCGACACGGACATGCCGTGATTGACATCGTACGAATCGCCAAACAACTCGGGGTGCAAGCGGTATTCACACACCATGACGATGAACCTCAGTCACTGACCCGTGACGCACAGGTGCTCGGTGAACTGGCTAACGCAGGTATTGCTTTTCACAGCTTCAAAGACCATGTGGTGTTCGAGCGCAGCGAAGTGCTGACGCAAAGCGGCACGTCCTATGGCGTGTTCACGCCCTATAAAAACGCCTGGATGAAAAAAATCACGCCGGCAGATATGGCCGAACGAAGCACCAGTGCCAAACCGGGGCAACTCGCGCCTGTTCCCCCTGCATTGCGTCAGCCCATACCGTCTTTAACCAGCATGGGCTTCCAAGCGGTGGATCTGGCGGCTCTGCACATTTACCCCGGCAGTGATGCCGCGCACACCTTGGTCAAAGATTTCGCCAAACGCATCGCACATTACGAAGACACCAGAAATTTTCCAGCCATCAAAGGACCGAGTTATTTGAGCGTGCATTTACGCTTTGGCACGGTCGCTATCAGACAGCTCGCTCGACTGGCGTACCCGCTGGCTGTCAAGGGCGATGCGGGCGCACAAACTTGGTTGTCCGAGTTGATCTGGCGCGATTTCTACCATCAAATCATGCACCACCATCCGCATGCCATGACGTCTTCATTCAAAGCGGATTACGACGCCATCGAATGGGAAAAAGGCAAAGACGCCAAAGCCTTGTTCAAAGCCTGGTGTGAGGGGCGCACAGGCTATCCGCTGGTCGACGCGGCCATGGCGCAAATCAACCAGACCGGCTACATGCACAACCGCTTGCGCATGGTGGTGGCGAGTTTTTTGGTGAAAGATTTAGGGATTGATTGGCGCTGGGGAGAACAGTATTTCGCCCTGCATTTGAATGACTTTGACTTGGCTGCGAATAACGGCGGCTGGCAGTGGGCGAGTTCCAGCGGCTGTGATGCGCAGCCCTATTTCCGCATCTTTAATCCGATCAATCAAAGTGAAAAATTTGACCCGCAAGGTAAATTCATCAAACGCTATGTGCCGCAGCTTGCTGGCTTGTCAGACAAGGATATTCATGCGCCTTGGCTGGCCAAGCCATTGGCCTTACAAGCAGCAGGCGTGGAGTTGGGCAAAAAATATCCGCTGCCGCTGGTGGATCATGCCCATGCGCGGGCCAAAACCTTGTTGCGTTATTCGGTGGTGGCAAAAAAGAAAACGGCTTAAATCTGCACCATTTCAAAGTCTTCTTTGCGTGCGCCGCATTCAGGGCAAGTCCAGTTCATGGGCACTTGTTCCCAAGGCGTGCCGGGAGCGATGCCTTCGTCAGGAGCCCCGGCTGCCTCGTCGTAAATCCAGCCACAAATCAGGCACATCCAAGTTTTGTTCACAGCGTTGTTTCCCATGGTTGAAAGCGTCACGCCCTGTTTAAAAGCGTGGCATAGAATGATTCAAAGTATAGACGGCCATGAATCAACTCATCACGCTCACAGACGAAGGCCAGACACCCGAAATGGCGCATCCTTGTGCGCTGACTTTCAACAGCAACGACCCCAGCGGCGCGGGCGGACTGACCGCTGATATTTTGGCCATGTCCTCGGTCGGTACACATGTGTTGGCAATTTCAACTGGCAGCTATTTGCGGGATACCGCAGAAACCTTTGACCATGTGGCTATGGACGAAGATGCTGTGGACGACCAAGCCCGCCATGTGCTGGAAGACATCTCCGTGCAAGTCATCAAAGTGGGTTTTTGCGGAACGCCTGAAATTGTGTCCGTGATTGCAGAGTTGTGTACCGATTACCCGGATGTGCCGGTGGTTGCTTACATGCCCAGCCTCTCCTGGTGGCAGGACGATCCGATCGAGGCCTACCAAGATGCGTTCATGGAATTGCTGCTGCCGCAAACCACCTTGCTGGTGGGCAACCATTCCACGCTGTGGCGCTGGTTGTTACCGGAATGGGGCAGCGAACGCACACCCACCGCGCGGGACCTGGCCAAAGCCGCTGCAGAAAAAGGCGTGCCTTACACCTTGGTCACCGGACTGCCTCAAGGCAACCAACATATCGAAAATGCCTTGGCCACCCCCCTGTCGGTCATGGTCAGCGAAACGATTGAACGTTTTGACGCGGTGTTCACCGGCGCGGGCGACACACTCAGCGCCACCGTGGCAGGACTGCTGGCCATGGGCGACGACCTTGAAGCCTCTGTCGCAGAAGCCTTCAGTTACCTTGATGGCGCACTTGACGCAGGCTTTCGTCCCGGCATGGGACATGCCTTGGCAGACCGATTGTTCTGGGCGCAAGCACCCGATGATGCCGACGAGGCGGATGAACACACCAGCAGCGAAGATTTCCTGCCTGGCCACGACACCCGCCATTGATTTTTTTCAACATCACTCATTCACAACCATGACTGATCTCAACCAAACTTTGTTCGACCGAGCCCGCCAAGTCATCCCCGGCGGCGTCAATTCGCCCGTCCGTGCATTTCGTGCGGTCGGCGGCACACCGCGTTTTGTCAAACGTGCGCAAGGCGCGTATTTCTGGGACGCGAACGACAAACGCTATATCGATTACATCGGTTCTTGGGGGCCGATGATTTTGGGCCACGGCCATCCGGCAGTGCTGGAAGCGGTGCAAAAAGCAGCGCTCGACGGTTTTTCTTTCGGCGCACCGACAGAGCGGGAAATACAGCTGGTCGAAGCGCTGATCAAACTCATGCCTTCCATGGACATGGTGCGACTGGTCAGCTCCGGCACAGAAGCCGGCATGAGCGCATTGCGTTTGGCACGCGGGGCCACCGGGCGCAGCAAGATCATCAAGTTCGAAGGTTGTTACCACGGCCATGCGGACGCTTTGCTGGTGAAAGCCGGTTCGGGTCTGGCCACTTTCGGTAACCCGACCAGTGCCGGTGTGCCGCCCGAGGTGGTGCAACACACCTTGGTGCTCGAGTACAACAACATCCCGCAACTGGAAGAAGCATTTGCGATTCACGGCAAAGAACTCGCTTGTTTGATGATCGAACCCATCGCAGGCAATATGAATTTTGTGCGCGCCAGCGTCCCGTTCATGAAACGCTGCCGCGAACTTTGCACACAACACGGTGCCCTGCTGGTGTTTGATGAGGTGATGACTGGCTGTCGAGTGGCACTGGGCAGCGCACAAAGCGTGTATGCCAAATCCATTCCCGGCTTTGAACCTGATGTGACGGTGTTGGGCAAAGTGATTGGCGGCGGCATGCCGCTCGCGGCTTTCGGTGGCAAACGCGCCGTCATGGAACAACTCGCGCCTCTGGGCCCCGTTTACCAAGCCGGTACGCTCAGCGGCAACCCGGTGGCCACGGCTTGCGGTTTGGCCACTTTGCACGAAATTTCCAAACCCGGTTTCTTCGATGCTTTGTCCGCCACAACCCGCTCGCTGGTCGATGGTTTGACACAAGCCGCAGCCAAAGCCGGGGTGCCTTTCAGTGCCGATTGCCAAGGCGGGATGTTCGGCTTTTTCCTGCTTCCAGAGTTACCGCAAAACTACGCCAAGGTGATGACCAGCGACAGCCCGAAGTTCAATAAACTGTTCCATGGTTTGCTCGACCGTGGTGTGTACATCGCACCAGCTTTGTACGAAGCAGGTTTTGTCAGCGGTGCGCATACTGCGCAAGACATTGCTGACACGGTGCAAGCTGCGGCAGATGTATTTGCCAGTCTCTGATTTGCGTGCAACGACCCTTCAAAACAAACTCTCCGTTTTCCTGCATGTGCTGAAAAGGCGTTTGTCCTTAATGACGCTGATGGCTGGCGTGTTTCTCGTTCTGTGGACGCCCCGGGCTTTACTCGCTCAAGAGCGCACAGAAAATCCGGTCAAAGACAGCCATCACACACTCTGGCTAAATGCTGGTTTTTATTCGGTGCATTTTGATACCGACAAAGGCTTTCGCAACAACAACCTAGGTTTGGGGCTAGAAGCGACGCTGAATGAAAACTGGTCAGTCACCGCTGGTAGATTCATCAACAGCAACAATGCATATTCGAACTATGCAGGCGCTTATTACCTGCCCTTTCACTGGGACCGATGGAAAGCGGGCGTGGTCGGCGGTACGTTCAATGGTTACCCGAATGCCTTCGACGGCGGATGGTTTCCCGCAATATTGCCGGTGATCACCGTCGAGGGAGAGCGTTTCGGTTTGAATATCGCCTTGGTGCCGCCGCTGAAAGATCGCTTGTATGGTGCGGTCAGTTTTCAGTTGAAGCTGAAAGTCAATTAATTAATTGGAACCTGACCCCGATTAAAATTGGAACCTGACCCCGATTAAAAGTGCTCATCATGCTTTGACAGTAATGCCTCAATGCCTGAAATGCCTCACGCCCGTGAACACCATGGCCACGCCACGCTCATTCGCCGCGTCAATCACTTCCTGGTCGCGCATCGAGCCGCCGGGTTGAATCACGCAAGTCGCGCCCTCGTCCACCACCACGTCTAATCCATCGCGAAACGGAAAAAACGCATCGCTGGCCACCACCGTGTTTTGCAAACTCAGCTTGGCATGACCGGCCTTGATAGCCGCGATACGCGCGGAATCTAAGCGGCTCATCTGACCCGCACCCACGCCCATGGTCATGCCGTTGGCGCAAAACACAATCGCGTTGCTCTTCACAAACTTGGCCACTTTCCATGCGAACAACAGATCTTGCATTTGCGCGGGGCTGGGTTGCTTGGTGGTCACCACTTGCATGTCGCTCAAAGACAAACGGTGGTTGTCAGCGGTTTGCATCAACAAACCGGAGCCCACACGTTTGACATCCAGCAAATTCAAACCGTTATCCCAAGGCGTGGTGCCGCCGGGCGGCAAAGCAATTTGCAACACCCGCACATTCGCTTTGGCCTGCAATTGCACGAGTGCCTCTCCGGTGAAAGACGGCGCGATCAACACTTCCACAAATTGCTGCGCCAGCGCTTGCACGGTAGACAAATCGACCGGGCAATTGAAAGCGATGATGCCGCCGAAAGCCGATGTCGGGTCGGTCTGGTAAGCCTTTTTGTAAGCAGACAAAGCGTCTTCGGCCACGGCCACGCCGCAAGGGTTGGCGTGTTTAACGATCACGCAAGCCGGTGTGTCAAAACTCTTGACGCATTCCCATGCCGCATCAGCATCGGCGATGTTGTTGTAGGACAGTTCTTTGCCTTGCAATTGACGCGCAGTCACCAGCGAACCTAGCGCGGGATGCGTGTCTTGGTAGAAGGCCGCCAGTTGGTGCGGGTTCTCGCCATAACGCAAGTCTTGCAATTTGACGAACCGGCCATTTGCTTGCGCCGGAAACAAACTGCGTTGCTCGGTGGCCAAGTCCAGCGAAGACAAATAGTCGCTGATCGCGCCGTCGTACATGCTGATGCGGTTGAACGCAGCCACCGCCAATTTGAAACGCGTGCCCTCGCTCAAGCCCTGATGCTCGCGCCATTCATCAATCACCGGTTGGTATTGCGACGCATCGGTCAACACCGCCACATGCTTCCAGTTTTTGGCAGCGCTGCGCACCATGGCCGGTCCGCCTATGTCTATGTTTTCAATCGCGTCGTCCAGCGTGCAATCGGGCATAGCGACGGTGGCTTCAAACGGGTACAAATTGACCACCAGCAAATCAATGGTTTCAATGCCGTGGTCTTGCAAGGCCTGCATATGGGCGGGTACATCACGCCGCGCCAGCAAGCCACCATGCACTTTGGGATGCAAAGTTTTGACACGGCCATCGAGCATTTCGGGAAAGCCGGTCAAGTCGGCAACCTCGCGCACGGGCAAACCCTGGGCGGCCAGCAACTGTGCTGTGCCGCCGGTGGAAATCAGCTTGACACCTAATGCATGTAAGGCTTGGGCGAGTTCCACAACACCGGTCTTGTCAGACACGGAAATCAAAGCGTTCATGGGTATAACTTTCTAGGGTGCAGTCAGGCTGCGGTCACACATGTCAGAGCAGTTTATGGTCGGTCAGTTTTTTACGCAAAGTATTGCGGTTCAAGCCCAGCCAAGTAGCGGCGCGCGACTGGTTGCCGTCGGCGTGTTTCATCACCACGTCAAGCAATGGCTTTTCCATCACCTGAATCATCATGTCATGCAATTGATCGGGCTCAGCACCACGCAAATCCTTGAAATATGTTTCAAGGCTGTGGCGAATCACCTCTTCAATCTGCTTTTTACTCATGTGCTTGTCTCCAAAACGGATGTGTGTTGTATGGGCTCTAAACGGTCTGACAGCTGGGCCAAGCTGTCAAAATAATTGGCAACAGCGAGCAACTGCAGGTCGCAGTCGTCGATGACATTCATGCTTTTTCGAAAGGCCAATGCGTTCGGCAGGCCATGCGTATACCAAGCAATGTGTTTGCGCGCACTTCGCACGCCCAGGTGCTTGCCGTAAAGGCTGTAGTGGTCTTGCAAATGATGCAAGAGCAAACGCTTGACCTCGGCAACCAAAGGTGAGGCAAGCTCGCTGCCGTGGCTAAGGTAATGCGCAACTTCGCGAAATATCCAAGGACGCCCTTGGGCAGCGCGACCAATCATCACAGCATCGGCCCCAGTCAGCATCAGTACTTGTTTGGCTTTTTGTGGGGAATCAATGTCGCCATTGGCCACCACAGGAATGGTCAGCGCTGCCTTCACCAGGGCAATGGTGTCGTACTCAGCCAAGCCGCTGTAGCCCTGCTCGCGGGTACGTCCGTGGACCGTGACCATTTGCACACCGGCTGATTCGGCTTGCTTGGCAAGCGAGACGACATTGCGCTGATCGGCACGCCAACCGGTACGCATCTTCAGCGTCACGGGTACCTCGTAGGGCATGGCTGCATTCACTACCGCTTGCACAATTTGCATGGCGAGGTTTTCGTCTTGCATCAACGCCGAGCCTGCCCATTTGTTGCAGACTTTTTTGGCGGGACAGCCCATGTTGATATCGATGATCTGAGCGCCGCGCTGAATGTTATACACCGCCGCATCAGCCATCATGTCAGCATCTGTGCCAGCGATCTGCACCGAGATGGGGCCGTCTTCACCGTCGTGGTTGGCTCGGCGCGAGGTTTTCAAACTGTCCCACAAATCTTTGCGCGATGTGACCATTTCACTCACGGCATACGATGCCCCCAGTTGTTTGCACAACATACGAAACGGTCTGTCTGTGACACCTGCCATGGGTGCCACAAACACGTTGTGTGCTAACTCAAACGAACCGATGCGCATGTGGACTCAATAGCTGTGCTCAAAAAGGAGGCACGATTCTAGCGGTGTGAAATGTTTTTGTACGCGTTTTTTTGATGTATTTTTTCACTGAACATTTGTGCGTTTTTGTATCGGTTTTTTGCACGCACAACAATTACACTGCCTCAGATGGAGAATTTTTTTCAATCCCTATTGACAAACCTAGCGCAGCCCGAGTATGGGTTGATCGTTTTATTTGGTGCGTCATTGTTGGCAGCGACTTTGTTACCGTTGGGTTCCGAGCCCGTTTTATTAGGCTTAGTCACTTTGAACCCATCGCTGTTGTGGCCGGCATTGTGTGTGGCGACCATAGGCAACACGATGGGTGGCGCAGTGGGTTGGTGGATGGGGGTAGGCGCAGACCGGTTATGGGCCAGTCGCCGTCCTTCGTTCGATCAAGCACACCATGTGCGTGCCTTGCAATGGTTACAGCGTATTGGGCCCGCAGCCTGTTTAGGCGCATGGTTACCCGTGATAGGCGACCCGTTGTGCGTGGTGGCTGGTTTTTTAAGGCTGCCGTTTTGGCCGTGTGTGTTTTACATGGCCATTGGCAAAGCACTTCGTTATGGTGTGCTGGTGTTTGGCTGGCAATGGATCGTTTGAGCAGCTTGCATCAACGCGCAAGACGAAAAAAATGCTTGCTTGATGATCGTTACATATGTCAGGAACTGAACAAAAAGTTCATCACGTCGCCGTCTTTCACCACGTATTCCTTGCCCTCTGCACGCATCTTGCCCGCGTCTTTCGCGCCTTGCTCACCTTTGAATTGGATGAAGTCATCAAATGAAATGGTTTGGGCGCGGATATAGCCCTTTTCAAAATCGGTGTGTATGACGCCTGCGGCTTGCGGACCGGTGTCGCCCACGCGTATGGTCCAGGCGCGCACTTCTTTCACGCCCGCAGTGAAATAGGTTTGTAAACCCAGCAAGGTGTAAGCCGAGCGAATCAAGCGGTTCAAGCCAGGTTCGGATTGGCCAAGTTCCGCCAAGAACATGTCGCGGTCTTCGTCGCTCATTTCGCTCATCTCGGCTTCGAGTTTGGCGCTGATGGCAACCACTGGCGCATGTTGCGCCTTGGCAAATTGGCTGAGGCGGTCCAGCATGGGGTTGTTCTCGAAACCGTCTTCGGCCACGTTGGCGACAAACATGGCGGGCTTGGCGGTGATCAGGAAAAACTGTTTGACCGCGAGTTTTTCTTCTTTGCTGAAATCAATCGTGCGCACCGGCTTGGTGTCGTTCAACGCAGTTTGGCAACGCTCCAATATGGCCACGAGTTTGGCGGCTTCTTTGTCGCCGGAGCGTGCGGTTTTCTGGTGGCGGTGCAGCGCTTTTTCCACGCTGCTCAAGTCGGCCAGACACAACTCGGTTTGAATCACTTCAATGTCTGAAATGGGGTCGACCTTGCCAGCCACGTGAATCACGTTGTCGTCTTCAAAGCAGCGCACCACATTCACAATCGCATCGGTTTCGCGTATGTGCGCTAAGAATTGGTTGCCCAGCCCTTCGCCGGTGCTGGCGCCTGCAACCAAACCGGCGATGTCGACAAACTCGACGATGGCAGGCACCACACGCTCGGGCTTGACGATGCCAGACAACTGGTCCAGACGCGTGTCCGGCACCTCGACCACGCCGACATTGGGCTCGATGGTGCAAAACGGGTAGTTTTCAGCCGCAATGCCCGCTTTGGTCAGGGCGTTGAACAGGGTGGACTTACCGACGTTGGGCAAGCCCACGATGCCGCATTTCAAACTCATGGCTGTTTCCTTGGAAAGCTAAAGCGCAGGCTAGGGTTGTGCGCAAAGCCTGAAATTCTACGGCCAGCCAACTCCTACAATGGATTGCATGTCTTCATCCTTTGATATTTGTATACGCGGCAGTGGTGTGGTCGGCAGCACATTGGCCTTGCTGCTGGCGCGGCAGCGCTTGCGTGTGGCCTTGGTGGGTCATCCTGCACCAGCCACCGATGTACGCGCGTTTGCCCTCAACGCGCACTCCCGGGAAGTTTTGTCTGAGCTTCGTTGTTGGCCTGAGTCGCCCCATGTCACTGCGGTGCAATCCATGCAAGTCTGGGGCGATGCCGGTGGATTCGTGCAATTTCAAGCCCCCTCGTTCAATGGTTTGACACATATCGTCGATGTGCCAGCGCTTGAGCAGATGCTGTCGCAAGCTGTCCATTATCAAACCGAGATTCAGCGTTTTGACACGGCCCCAGAAGCCACACTGACGGTGGTGTGTGAAGGTCGCAGCAGCCAATCCCGCAAAGAACTTGGCGTGGCCTACAGCAGCATGCCGTATGCACAACACGCATTAGCCACCCGTGTGCAATGCGACAAACCGCATCGTCAACAAGCATTGCAATGGTTTTCGCGCAGCCACGGCGAGCTCGACATATTGGCACTGCTGCCGTTGGGTGGCAATGCGGGACAAGAGGCCGCGGTCGTGTGGTCTTTGCCTGCTTCACGTGCGTTAGCGCTTGAGCAATCATCAGCGGATGAACTGTCGCTGGCGCTGTCACAAGCCAGCCAACAGGTGTTGGGGCCATTAAAAGTCATCGCTCCCGTTCAAGTTTGGCCACTGCATCAGGCCCAAGCTCTGCAATGGAGCGGACATTTCGACAACGGTCAATCGTGGGTACTGGCGGGGGATGCGGCACACACCATCCACCCTCTGGCAGGTTTGGGCTTGAATCTGGGCTTGGCAGATATCAGCGAATTGGCCTCGGTACTCAAAGAGCGTGAAACATCCGCCTATTGGCGGCCCTTAAACGATCCGTATTTTTTGCGCCGCTATGAGCGTGCACGCAAAGCAGGTATGCAACCCACATGGTTGGCCTGTGACGGCTTACACCGCTTGTTCAATCAACCCATGATTCCTATTCAGCAACTGCGCAACTGGGGCCTAAACAGCTTCAATCAGTTCAATGCCCTTAAGCGTTGGACCATGCGCCAAGCCATGCATTAATCAACCCTCGGAATAACCATGTCTTACCAAACGATTCGTCACGCATTGGCAGTTTTCTTTGCCTTGTCCCTAAGTTGTTTCTTCACCGGTGCTGTGTTTGCGCAAGGAGAAGAAGCGCAGATTCGAAAAAATTTGAAAGAGCGCATGCCGCAGATTCAACCGATTGACGAAGTACGGCGTACCCCCATGCCCGGTTTGTTTGAAGTGCGTGTTGATGGAACCGATATTTATTACACCGACGCAAGCGGCCATTTTTTGTTGCAAGGCCAATTGATTGACACGCGTAATCAACGCAACTTGACCGAAGAACGCTTGCAAAAAATCATGGCCATTGATTTCAAGTCGCTGCCGTTCAAGGATGCAATCAGTTGGGTGAAAGGCAAAGGCGAGAGAAAAATTGCAATTTTTGAAGACCCAAATTGTGGCTATTGCAAGCGGTTCGAGCGTGACATAGCCAAACTAGACAACGTCACAGTGTTCATTTTTCTTTATCCCATACTGGGCAAAGACTCGGTGGAGAAATCCAAATCGATATGGTGTGCCAAAGATCCTGCCAAATCTTGGCAAGACTGGATGGTGCGTGACCAAATGCCTGCCGCTGCAAATTGTGACACCGGCAGCCTGAAGCGCAATATGGAATACGGTCAGAAAATGAAAATCACAGGAACACCCACCACACTGCTGCCCGACGGCACACGTATTCCAGGGGCGATTGAATTGTCGCAACTCGAAAAACTATTGGCCAAGCAATGAGCGTCAATACCGCAAGCGTTCACTACCAGGTTCGCGTACTCAACCTGCATGCTCACCAATGGGAAGTGGTGTTGACGCTGCAACAACCGCAAGCTGTGCAACATTTACAACTGCCGGTGTGGATTCCGGGCAGTTACATGGTGCGGGAATTTTCCAAGCAACTCAGCCAGATGCAGGCCACACAGCATGGCGTCACTTGTGCCGTAGAACAAACCGCCAAAGCTACTTGGCAAGTACATGCGGACCCATCGCAAGCTTTGCAAGTGCGTTACACCGTCCACGCCTATGACGCCTCGGTACGCACTGCTTGGCTAGATGCATTGCGTGGTTTTTTCAACCCGACGAGCCTGTGTTTGATCGCTATCGGCCATGAAGAACAAGCACTCACGATCGATATTGCACAGCCTGAGACATGCCCGCATTGGCGGTTAGCAACCGCATTGCGCCCGGTTAAAACCAGTTCGCATGGGTTTGGCCTTTACCGGGCAGACAGCTATGACGAACTGGCTGACTCACCGGTTGAAATGGCAGACTTTTGGGTCAGTGATTTTGTTGCCAAGGGTGTTGTGCACCGTGTCGTGGTCACGGGTGCAGCGCCGTCATTTGATGGCGCTCGGCTGCTGTCAGACATGCAAAAAATTTGTGAGGCTGAGATCCATTTTTGGCACGGTACGCGCAAACCCCCGCATGACCGCTATGTGTTTTTCATCAACGCGGTGGCTGATGGCTATGGCGGCTTAGAACATTGCCACAGCACGGCGCTGATGTGCAAGCGCGACGACTTACCCCGGGTTGACCAGGCCGCATCCAACGATGGCTATATCAATTTATTAGGGCTGATCAGTCACGAATATTTCCACACATGGAATGTCGAACGCTTGCGCCCTGTTTCGTTTGCCCGCTATGACTACACACAAGAAAATTACACGTCGTTGTTGTGGTTCTTTGAAGGCTTGACCAGCTACTACGACGACCTGTTGCTGTGCCGTGCCGAATTGATTTCGCCTGCGGTGTATTTCAAATTGCTTGGAAAAACCATCAACAGCGTGTTGCAAACACCGGGGCGGCATGTTCACAGCGTTGCGCAAGCCAGCTTTGAGGCATGGACCAAGCTTTACCGTCCCGACGCCAACAGTCCCAACTTATCCATCAGTTACTACGCCAAAGGCGCATTGGTCGGTCTGTGTTTGGATTTGACCTTGCGAAAGACCGGACACAGCCTGGACCAAGTGATGCGGCTCCTGTGGCAACACTGCAAAGCTGGACCGATGCAAGAAGAAGATGTCTTACAAGCCCTCAAGACCTTGACCGGCCGCAGTTGGCAACGTGACATCAAGGCCTGGGTTCACGGCACGGGTGAATTGCCACTGAGGGAATTGCTTCATGCACAAGGCGTAGAAATCATAGAAGACACTTGTCCATTGGCACAACAGCTGGGTCTGCGCGTGCAAGAAAACCATGCTGTGCACATTCAAAGCGTATTGAGCGACAGTGCCGCTGAAGTGGCGGGATTCGCGCCTGGCGACGAATGGCTGGGGGTGGCCATTGCTGGCAACCGCAGTGCTGGTGCGAGTGCATGGCGCATCAAACGCCTTGACCAATTACCCGCCCTGCTGGGCAAACACAAAAACTTGACAGCTTTGATTTCTCGTGACGGCAGGCTGCTGCAACTGCCGCTTCGGCTGCCTGCCAAGGCAGTCAAACAATGGCGCTTAGTCATAGCCCACGCCAACAAAGTGGGGCAATGGCTGGCCGGGAAACAGGCTTGATTACGTGTCAGAGTTTTCGCAAATCCATCACCCGCTTGGCCTTGCCCTGGCTGCGCTCGATGGTGCCTTCGGCACACAACTCGACCGATAAGCTGCTGCCTATGTAAGCCTTGGCGTCATGTACCAAGGCGTTTGCCGCAGCCAATGCCTGGCTTGAATCTACTGCCACACCTGCGCGTGTTTCTACCTTCACGGACAAGTTGTCCAACGGGCCAGACCGGGACAACACACATTGGTAGTGCGCACTCAATGCGGCTTGCCGCAAGATCAATTCCTCAATTTGCGACGGAAACACATTGACGCCGCGAACAATCATCATGTCGTCACTGCGGCCCGTGATTTTTTCAATGCGCCGCATGGTGCGAGCAGTGCCGGGCAATAAACGGGTGAGGTCACGCGTTCGGTAACGGATGATGGGCATGGCCTCTTTGGTGAGGCTGGTGAACACCAGTTCACCCCACTCCCCTTCAGCAACAGGTTCACCGGTATTGGGATCGATGATCTCCGGGTAAAAATGGTCTTCCCATACCGTGGGGCCGTCCTTGGTCTCTATACATTCGCTGGCAACGCCCGGACCAATCACCTCTGACAAACCATAAATATCTACCGCGTCTATGCCCATGCGTTTCTCAATATTGGTACGCATATCGTTGGTCCAGGGTTCTGCGCCAAAAATTCCCAAACGCAAACTCACCGCTTGTGCAGGTATGCCCTGTCGCTCAAATTCATCAGCCAAGGCCAGCATGTAACTGGGAGTGACCATGATGATGTCAGGCTTGAAGTCGTGAATCAGTTGCACCTGCCTTTCGGTTTGCCCGCCGCCAAAAGGCACGACGGTGAGGCCTAATTTTTCTGCCCCGTAATGTGCACCCAATCCGCCGGTGAACAAGCCATACCCGTAACTGATGTGCACGGTGTCCCCAGGGCGTGCACCAGCGGCACGGATACTGCGGGCCACACACTGCGACCACGTGTCGATGTCGTTCAAGGTGTAGCCGACCACCGTAGGTTTTCCCGTGGTGCCGCTTGAGGCATGAATGCGGGCGAGTTGCTCCCGGGGAACCGCAAACATGCCAAAGGGGTAACTGTCGCGTAAATCTGCTTTTGTGGTGAACGGAAACTTGGACAGGTCCGACAAGTGACGGCAATCAGCAGGATGCACCCCCGCCGCATCAAACTTCGCCCGGTAGACTGGCGAATGCGTATAAGCATGCATCAAGCTCGAACGAAGTCGTTGCAATTGCAGTGCACGCAACTCATCGATGCTGGCTTTTTCAATCGGCTCTAAGGGAAATACTTTGTTCATGGTGTCACCACTTGGCCTGGTATTTGTGCACTTTTCCCTCTGAAAAGCGCAATCACTTCATCATGCTGGTTACGCACCGCCATGTCGTACACCCCATGGCGACCGCTCAGTATTTGCTCTTGGCCAGTGCAGGTCAGTACATCATTCAATTTCGCTGGCTTTAAAAATTCGATGCTAGCTGCCGCAGCCACCGCATTGTGGTTATGGCTATTACAAGCAAATGCGAATGTGGAATCAGCCAATGTAAAGATGAAGCCACCGTGACAAATCCCATGCCCATTCAAATGCAAGGCCCGCACCTGCATGCGCATACGCGCATGACCGGGCGCACACAACAGCAGTTCCATACCCATGGTGTCTTTCGAGGCAACATCGGAAGCGAACATGGTGTTGCCAACCATCGTGGCCAGCGCCTCAGCGCTTGTTGATGAGGACATGGTTACTGTCCCGTGAACTGCGCAGGACGTTTTTGCAGAAATGCACTCACCCCTTCGATGTAATCATGGGTCCTGCCCATCGCAGATTGGGTGTCTCGCTCCACATCTAATTGCTGGTTCAGGCTGCGCGTTCCCGCTTCACGCAACAGCGAACGTGTGGCCACCAATGCTTGGGTGGGCATGGCAGCCAAGCGTGTGGCCATCTCCATGGATGCCGCCACACAATCCTCGGCAACCTCCCAAATCATTCCCCATTCTTTGGCTTGGGCAGCAGGCAATTTATCACCCGTCATGGCCAATGCCATGGCGCGGGCCAGCCCCAAACGTTCCACCAAAAACCAACTGCTGCCAGCGTCTGGTATCAAACCGATTTTGCTGAACGCTTGAATGAAGCTCGCTCCCGGCGCGGCAATGGCAATATCGCAAGTCATCGCCAAAGATGCACCAGCACCGGCGGCGACACCATTGACCGCAGCGATTGTGGGCATGCGCAATTGCTGCAAGCGGCGGGCGGTGGGATTGAAGGCCTGATCAATCACCGGGCCGGGGTCAGCGCGTTCCACCAAATTGGGGCCTTCGGCGAAATCGAATTCAGCCAAATCTGCCCCGGCACAAAACCCACGGCCTGCGCCAGTAATCACCAAGGCACGAATGGTTTTGTCTGCCTCAGCCGTGTCCAGCGCAGCCCATAAATCCTGGTGCATACGGCGGGTAAAGCTGTTGAGTGCCTGCGGTCGGTTCAACGTCAGCTTGGCCACGCTGCCGTGGGCTTCATACAAAACAGTGTTTTCGCTCATTTGTGTCTCCTTTGGGGATAATTTAACACCGCACTTTAAAAATCCATCCTTGGGTATAGTTGCTCGCATCTTTCACAGCGTTTGAGCAAGGTTTTTTCATGGCATATGAATTCATCAACACACACATTGAGGCCGACAAAGTGGGGGTCATCACCCTTAACCGCCCCAAACAATTGAATGCCTTGAGTCCGGATTTGATGGTCGAACTCGGCCATGCACTCACGGCATTCGATGCCAACGCAAGCATTGGTTGCATCATCATCACGGGCAGTGAAAAGGCATTTGCCGCGGGCGCCGACATTGGCGCAATGGCCACCTATTCATTTGCCGATGTGTACAAAAACGACTACATCACCAAGCATTGGGAAACCATACGCAGTATTCGCAAGCCAGTCATCGCCGCTGTCAGCGGCTTTGCCTTGGGTGGCGGATGCGAACTTGCCATGATGTGCGACTTCATCATTGCCGCTGACAATGCGCGCTTTGGTCAGCCAGAAATCAAGCTCGGCATCATCCCAGGTGCCGGTGGCACGCAACGCTTGCCTCGTGCTGTGGGCAAAGCCAAAGCCATGGACTTGGTGCTGACAGGTCGCATGATGAATGCCGAAGAAGCAGAACGCGCCGGCCTGGTCAGTCGCGTTGTTGCACTGGACAAATTGATGGAAGAAACCCTGGGTGCAGCTCTGGCTGTCTGCAGTTATTCACAGATAGCCGTCATGGCCGCCAAAGAGTCGGTGAACCGCTCATTTGAAAGCGGTCTGAGTGACGGCGTGATGTTCGAGCGCCGAATTTTCCACGCATTGTTTGCCACGCAAGACCAAAAAGAAGGCATGGATGCGTTTGTCAACAAGCGCCCCGCAAACTTCAAGCACCTGTAAACCCAGATAGGAGCAAGCAATGACAGCACATGACAGCCAGCAACATGCAGCTCAAAAAAACAGTTACGTGGTCTTGAAGTCATTGGCAGGTTTGGTGCTTGTATTGGCCGGTTTGTTTTTTTTAGGCCCTGTCAATGAATTCGGTCCTGACACACCCAGCGCCAGAGAACCATCGCCCACCTCTTTGGCTGAGTTAGACAACTGGCTGCAAACCAGCGAATCGCGTTTTGAAAATTTGCGCCCTGGCACTGCAAAAGGTGTGGTGTGGGCGGCACCTGACAAACAAAAAACGCCTTGGTCTGTGGTGTATATCCATGGCTTTTCTGCCACACGACTGGAAACCGCCCCCTTGGCGGATCAAGTTGCCAAAACACTAGGGGCGAATTTGTTCTATACCCGCCTGAGTGGTCATGGCTTACCAGGGCAAGCCATGGGTGAAGCCACCGTACAAGATTGGATGGCTGATACGCTTGAGGCGGTTCGTTTCGGCGCTACGCTGGGTGACAAAGTCTTGGTCATCAGTTGTTCAACAGGCTCTACATTGTCAACTTGGTTAGGCACCACGCCACAAGCTTCTGCAGTGAATGCATTTGTGTTTATCTCACCCAACTACGGTTTGAAAAACAAAATGTCCGAGTTGATCAACGGCCCCTGGGGCCAACAAATTGTGACTATGGTGTCTGGCGACACCATTCACTATGCGCAAACCGACCCGCGTGAAATAGCCGGGTGGACCGGCACCTATCCCACCAAAGCCCTCTATCCAATGATGGCGCTGGTTGAAAAAGTCAGAGACAGCGATTTGTCTGCTTTCCAAAAACCGGTGTTTGTGCTTTACAGCGCAGCCGATCAAACCGTTGACCCTGAACAAATCAAAGCCACGTTTGCACGACTGGGCTCCAAGAAAAAATCCATCGATGCCGTCACATACAGCCAAAGCAAAGGTCAACATGTGCTGGCTGGTGACATACGCGACCCGCAATCGGTGGTTCCAATGGCCGAATCCATCATCAAATGGACAGAAGCCCTGCACACCCCATGACTGTATCTACCCCCCATGTTTTGATTGCAGGCGCCGGCCCAGTGGGCATGATGAGCGCGTTGGCTTTAGGTCGCGCGGGTATTCGCGTGACCTTGCTTGAATCTGCTGCTGGCTTGAACCGCGATTTGCGGGCTTCTACTTTTCATCCCCCCACACTGGATATGTTGGCCAAGTATGGGCTGACTTCATCACTGATTGAACAAGGACTGGTTGCCCGCTTTACGCAGCAACGCGACCGCACACAAGGAGTCATCGCTGAATTTGATTTGTCTCAGCTTGCCGGACTCACGGACCATCCGTTTCGATTGCAATGCGAACAATGGAAATTGACCGACCTGATCTTGGCGCAGTTGACGCAACTGCCGCATGTCACTGTAGAGTTTGACAGCCGTGTAGAAAGCGTCTCACAAACTGCAAACAGCGTCAGCGTCTACATAAGACAAGGCGATCAATTACAGACCTTACACGGCGATTACCTGATCGGTGCTGATGGTGCATGGAGTGCGGTTCGCACGCAACTGGGAATTGCTTTCGAGGGCTACACCTACCCTGAAAGATTTTTGGTGGTGTCAACCCCTTTTGAATATGCAGACCACATGCCACAACTGTCTTATGTGAACTATTGTTCTGACCCCCATGAATGGTGTGTGCTGCTGCGGGTGCCTACCTTGTGGCGCGTGTTGTTTCCCACCAAAGAAGACGAAACAGACGAACAAGTGTTGACAAACGAGTCCGTACAAACGCGGTTACAGCGTTTGTTGCCCCAAGCAGAAGACTACACCGTGGTTCACCGCACGCTGTACAAAGTTCACCAACGTGTGGCGCAACATTTCCGCCAAGGCCGTGTTTTCCTGGCGGGTGACGCTGCCCATATCAACAACCCGTTGGGTGGCATGGGCATGAACGGCGGTATCCACGATGCCATGAATCTTTGCGAAAAGTTGACAGCTGTCCTTCTGCAAGGAGCACACACAGAAGTGCTGGATTTGTACGAAAAACAGCGTCGCACTATCGCCATTGAATACATCAATGCCAGCACAGCCCGAAATAAAAAAGAAATTGAAGAACGCGACCCCGTGCTGAGACAAAAAAACCATGATGAATTGCGCGTCCTTGCTGCTGATCCTGCGAGCAGCTTGGCCTACTTACGAAAAACTTCCATGATTGATGCGCTAGAACGCGCCAAGGCTTTGACATGATCGAAAAAGGTTTAACCAAAATCAGCCATTCCCAACGACGTGCCTTGCTGCGCGAACGACTCTCAACAGGTCGATTGGTGGTGGCGCCAGGTGTGTTTGAGATGGTGTCGGTAAAAATCGCTGACCGCATGGGTTTCGATGCTCTGTACATGACGGGTTATGGCACGGTGGCGTCTTATTTGGGGTTGCCAGACGCTGGCTTGGCCACCTACACAGACATGATCAACCGGGTTTCCCAATTCACCAGCATCACGCACACCCCAATGATTTGTGACGGCGACACAGGATACGGCGGCTTATTGAATGTGATGCACACTGTGCGCGGCTATGAAGCCGCTGGTGCTTGTGCCATTCAGTTAGAAGACCAGGAATTCCCCAAAAAGTGCGGGCACATGCTGGGCAGGCGGGTGATTCCCATGCAAGACATGGTCGAAAAGATTCGCGTTGCGGTCGAAACCAGAGATGACCCCAATTTCCAGATCATTGCGCGAACAGATGCCCGTACCACTTTGGGGCTGGACGAAGCATTGCGTCGTGCCGAAAGTTATGCGCGTGCAGGTGCAGATGTCTTGTTCGTGGAAAGCCCGGAATCTGTGGAGGAGATGGAAAAAATTGCAAAAAGCTTTGATGTACCTTTGGTCGCCAACATGGTTGAAGGCGGCAGAACGCCGGTGCTGACTTTTGAACAACTTGAAGCCATCGGTTATGGGTTGGCCATCTTTCCTGCCACTGCTTTTCTGGCGGCAGGAGCGGCCATGCAAAGCGTCTACCAAACACTTCTGACAGACAAATCGAGCACGAAGCTAACCCAACCGCTGTATGACTTTCAAGACTTTTCAAAATTGATGGGTTTTGATTGGGTGAGTCAGTTTGACCAGCAATTCAAAACATCCGACCAATGACTATGAACCGTGACGATATCTACCGCAGACAAGGGCTGGGCGACACCTCTGGCATTGGCCAACGTTGTGGTTTGATTGTGGTGGATTTCGTCAACGGATTTGTAGATATCGATCAACTGGGTGGGCCACATATTGAAGCCGCCGCCAACACCACAGTTCCACTGCTGCAAACATTTCGTCGCATGCAATTACCCGTTGCACACACCCGCGTGGTGTTTTCAGAAGACGGCTCTGACATCAACGTATTCGCCCAACGCATCAAACCATTACAGCGCATGACTGAGGATGCGCTCAGTTCGCAAATTGTCCCCTTCTTGCAACCCGTTGCAGGTGAATTGGTGGTGCGCAAACAAACTGCCTCGGCATTCTTCAACACACCCTTGGCAACTTGGTTGCATTTGCATGGTGTCGATACTGCTGTGGTTGTCGGTTGCACCACCAGTGGCTGTGTTCGGGCCACCGTGGTGGATGCCATGCAACACAACTTTCGCACGGTTGTGGTCAGCGACTGTGTAGGAGATAGAGCCACAGAGCCGCACGATGCCAACTTGTTTGACATGCAACAAAAATATGCAGATGTCATGTCGCGTGATTTGTTGATCGATTCACTTGTTTCTGCACGCAAAGGACAAGCACATGACTGACCATCTTGCTTATCGAAAAAAGTTTGGCACGCTGGGCCCATCGACCAACACAGTGGTGCAACCCGACTTCGACGATTTGCGTCCCGCTGGTGTGACCAACCACTACAGCCGAATTGCCATTCCTAACGACCCAGTCACCGATGACGCCAGTTTTTTGCGCTTGGTCGACAACATCAACCTTGCCACATTGGATGCAGTGGATATCTTGCGCTCATGCGAAATGGATTATTTGGTGATGGGCATGTCAGCTGCCACCTTTTGGAATGGCAGAAGTGGCGCCGAGAAATATTTACAGAAGATGACCGAGCGCGCCGGTGTGGGCGTATCTTGCGGTTCGTTTGCCACAGAAACTGCACTCAACACGCTTGGGGCCAAACGCATTGCTTTCATGTCTCCTTATTTCGAAGTCGCCAATGCCCAAGTCAAAAGGTTTTACCAAGATTGTGGCTTTACGGTGGTGCGTGATGTGTGTTTGAAAAGACCCAGTCCGGTTCAAATCGCTCACACCACGGATGCAATCTGCCGACAAGCCATCAAAGAAATTGATGGCGATGATGTGGACGCTATTGTTCAAGTCGGTACCAACTTATCGATGATTCGATTGGCCGCGGCGGCAGAACTCTTTTTGGGCAAACCGGTGATTGCCATCAATACGGCCACCTATTGGCATGCGCTGCGTGCCTGTGGGATCCCAGATAAACGCAGTGGCTTTGGCAGTTTGCTGGAACACCATTGAAACAAGGACCCTACATGTCGCTCAAACCATTGATCCACTGGACATCGATACTTGCTTTTGCCTGCTCCACCGGTTTTTTGGGTGCGCAAACTTTTCCGGCCAAACCTATCAAACTGGTTATTCCCGCAACCACTGGCACTTCAGATGTGATTGCCCGCGCCTTAGCCCCTCGGTTGTCGAGCGTCTTGGGTCAAAGCATTGTGGTGGAGCAAATGCCCGGTGCTGGCACCAACATAGGCAATCACTTTGTCGCCAAATCTGCACCGGATGGCTACACGCTGTTGATCAACGGCTTACCGTTGGTCACCAACCTCGCGTTGTATTCGCAACTGCCCTACAACCCCATGACCGATCTTGTACCGGTCATTGGTTTGGCCGAGGTCAACAATGTGATCACGGTTCACCCATCGTTGGGTGTGCAGACGTTGAAGGATCTGGTGCAATTGGCCAAGACCAAACCGGGCCAATTGAATTACGGCTCTCCAGGCGCCGGCAGCTCCGGACATTTGTCAGCTGAAATGCTGGGGTTGAAAACCGGCGCACTCATGGTGCATCTGCCTTACAAAGGGAACTCACAAGCCACCATGGATTTGTTGCGTGGCGAATTACAAGTAGGGTTCATGAACCTGCCCATGGCTTTGCCCCAAGTCAAAGCAGGCAAGCTCAAAGCACTGGCAGTCACCGGCGCCAAGCGTTCAAAATTATTGCCGGATGTACCCACAGTTGCGGAAGCCTTGGGTATGCCAGACTTCGAACTGACCGCTTGGTTTGTCATCATGGCGCCAGCCAAAACACCTCCCCATGTGATTGCTCTGTTGAACAAAGAGATCGACAAAATTTTGAAAGACCCTGACTTTGTGGAAAAAATTCACAATGCCGGTGCAGAAGTCATCGGAGGCAGTGCCTCGTCTTTTGAATCACGCATGAAAAAGGATGCGACGCGTTTGGGCGAGTTGATCAAGCTCGCAGGCACCAAAGCTGAGCCATGAACGACTCACCCATTGTCAGCACCATGATGCCGGTGCATTTATCGCTGAACCATTTCTTAGAACGTGCGGGTTTGCTGTTTGCTACCAATGAGGTCATTTCCAGGCGGCCTGACAAAAGCTATGTGCACCATACCTATGCAGATATTTACACACGCACTCGCCAACTGGCACAAGCGCTGTTGCAGTTGGGGCTGAAAAAAGGTGACCGTGTGGCCACCTTGTGCTGGAACCACCATGTGCACTTGGAATGTTATTTTGGTATTCCAGCGGCTGGCGGCGTGATGCACACGCTGAACCTGCGTTTGTCAGCGGACGAAATTGCATGGATAGCCAATGATGCAAAAGACCGGTTCTTGATTGTTGACGATGTGTTGTTACCGTTACTCGACCAATTCAAAGACCAATGCCATTTTGAAAAAATCATCGTGGTGCCTTTCTCTGGACAAACAAACGGCGGGCCTGAGTTGGACTATGAAACCCTGCTGTCTCAGACTGACTTTACAAATTTTCAATATGTGAAGCACCATGAAGACGATCCTGTGTCTATGTGCTACACATCAGGCACAACTGGCAAACCCAAAGGCGTGGTGTATTCACACCGCTCCACGGTGCTGCATACCTTGGTGGGTTGTTTGGGTGATTTCTGGTCATTGAAAAGCACCGATGTGGTGTTTCCCGTTACCCCCATGTTTCATGCCAACAGCTGGGGCATCCCCTATGGCGCGATGATGATGGGCGCCAAACTGGTGTTTCCCGGCCCACATCTGCACCCCGAGGACTTGCTCGATTGCATGCAATACGCGCCACCGACATTGGCGCTGGGTGTGCCCACCATTTGGATGGGATTGATACAAACCTACGAAGCCGCATTGCAAACGCAGCCAAACCGTTGGCGCTTGCCCGCAGGTATGCGCAGTTTGGTGGGTGGTGCGGCAGTACCGCAAGCCTTGATCAAGGCATTCGACAAACACGGTATCTGGATCATGCAAGGCTGGGGCATGACCGAGACATCTCCCCTGTGCACGGTGTCCTATACCAAAGCAGAATTTGCCAATGCATCAGAAGATGAAAAATATCGACGCGCAGCCATGGCAGGTGTGCCGGTTCCATTGGTTGACTTGCGTATCCGCGATGACAACGGCCTCGATGCCGCATGGGATGGGCAGCAAGTGGGTGAGATTCAAGTCAGCGGGCCATTCATCACAGGCAGCTATCACCAAGTACCGGTCCAAGCCGACAAGTTCACAGACGATGGTTGGCTGCGCACCGGCGATGTCGCCAGTGTTGATGCGGCAGGTTTTGTGCGTATCACCGACCGAACCAAAGACCTGATCAAGTCTGGCGGTGAATGGATCAGCTCGGTCGATTTAGAAAATGCTTTGATGGCCCATGCCACCATTGCCGAAGCCGCTGTGATCGCCATACCTGATGCCAAATGGAGCGAGCGACCATTGGCCTGTCTGGTCTTAAAGCCTGGCGCAACACTAGATCCGCAAGAACTTGGCAAGCATCTGCAAGCAATGGGGTTTGCCAAGTGGCAATTGCCAGACCGCTACGAATTACTGCCGCAAATCCCACGCACCTCCACGGGTAAGTTTTATAAATTGAAATTGCGTGAAATGTTCCCCTCCTGAACCTCAAATTGAATAGCTATTGAATAGGTTATTTGGGTAAATGTGAGGGTTTTTAAGTTTTTGTATAGGTTGATTCGGTATTTACCCGTATATTTCACTGATCGAAACAAAATTAATTCTGTTTCAAACCTATTCAACCTCAAGGACCCCCACGATGAACAGTTTCCTGAAATCTTTATTTGTCATTGCAGTGACCGCTACAACCGTTGCAGCTCAAGCCTCTTGGGACGTGAGTGTCGCTTCCAACAACAATGAATACCTGTATGCATCAGCAGACTCCTACGCCGCTGATGGCGACTTGCGTTTTGCTCGCCAAATGACCAGTTCTGCTACGCCAGATGCGAATGGCTTTTTGTATCTTGAAACCATTGCACAATTCAGTTGCACCAAAAATGCCATTCAGGTGGTGAAAGCCACCGGCTTCAAAACTTGGGATGACAACGGCCAATCTGTTGACAGCCTTTTGGGCATGTGGCGCGTCGTGAAAAACGGCAGCAACGAACAAGTGATGTTGAATAAACTGTGCAACACATCATTGGCAGACGCTTCCAAGTTCACCAACTAAGCCCTCGCAAACTTTGATAAAAAACCGACCATTGGGTCGGTTTTTTCATGGGTGAAACCTTGATAAAGGTTTATTCTTTTTCTTCCTCTTTGGGTTTGGCTTTTTTCAACTGGTAAGCATTGTCCCGCTGTATCCTTATTACCATGAAATAACAATCACGCTTGACCCCACCATTTTTGATCATGTCGCAAAACGTAGCACTGCCCGCAAAAGAAGCTTTGCAGTAATTCATCTCATCCGCTTTGGTTTTCAGCGTGCACGAGCTCAAGTCTTCTGCCTTGACAGCAGCAACAGCCAGTAAAAATAGCATGCAAGCAATAGACTTAAAAATAGTATTCTCCAGATGCAAGTTTGATTCTGAAGCTTGAGTCACAGCACTTACCCACAACTCCTCACGGTTTTTAAATATTTGTTGCATCTCAACTCCTTTATGCAGTCAACCCTTACCTAGAAGATCACTTTTAATTGCCTTAAAAGTGCTACTTATTCAAATTCTTTACCAAACCTCACGAAAAAAACTGTCCGCTCACCCATGTGTAACTGGGTATTCCAATGAGCAAGTTCAATGGGAAAGTGATTCCTAACGACATTCCAATATAAAGAGATGGCTTTGCCTCAGGGATGGCGGTACGCAATACAGCAGGAACCGCGATATATGACGCACTCGCCGCCAACACCATCAGCAAAGTCGCGTCTCCGCGCGAGACTTGGGTGAAGAGCGCAATCACCAGCGCCAGTGCAACATGCAATATCGGCGCCAAAACCGCATACATGAGCAAGCCAGGTGAAATACCTTTGAGTTGATGGACGCTTCTGGCCGTCATCAAACCCATATCCAGCAGGAAAAATGCGAGCATGCCTTTGAACAAATCTCCCGAAAATGGTTGCATCGCAGCCTTGCCTGTCTCTCCAGTGATTACACCAACCAGCATGGCACCGAGCAACAACAATTGGGCACCATCCGTGAAAGATTCATGCAGTATTTTTTTCAATGAATGGCTCGGTCCTGAAGACGAAACAGCGAGCACAGCCACGCCGTTTTGAATCTGCAGATTCGAACGCGCGGCTTGCTGCTGTCTGTGCGAGTTGGCAAAAAATACGGCCAAGATGATGGCGGGAGATTCCATCAATGCCATGGCGGCTGCCATGTGACCGCCAAATGCAATGCTGTTGTTATCCAAGTATTGAACTGCCGTGACAAATGTCACCGCGCTTACCGAACCGTATGTCGCCGCCACTGCCGCCGCATCAAATCCCGACAAATACCTTCTCAATACGGCATACCCTAAAAGCGGTATGACCACAGCAAGCGCAATGGCAGATCCCAAGCTAGTGGCTACCTCACGGGTGAAGCCTGAATGCGCCAAGGCAAATCCACCTTTCAACCCCAATGCCATCAACAGGTACAACGATAAAAAGCGTGAGATAGCGGATGGGATCTCTAGGTTGGATTTGACACTGGCGGCCAACACACCAAACACAAAAAATAAAATTGCTGGGTCAAGAAATACCTGCATTGCATGGCCTCCTGACACGCATCCTAAGCAAAAATATACATCATGTAAAATCAAATTTTATAGTCATGTATATAGATAAATATCTATGAATATCACATTTAAACAGCTGCGAATTTTTTTAGCAGTCTTTGATGCAGGTAGTGTCAGCGCTGCAGCCAAATCAACGCATGTCACACAACCCACCGTATCCATGCAGCTCAAGGAAATAAGCAATGCTGTTGGCTTGCCGCTGTATGAAGTTATTTCCAAAAAAATATATTTCACTGATGCGGGAAAAGAATTGGCCAGTACCGCTCGTGAAATGCTGAACGCTTGGTCCAACTTCGAGCAATCCATTGATGCTGCCAAAGGACTGACACGGGGCAAACTCAAAATAGCAGTTGTGAGCACTGCAAAATATTTCATGCCGCGCTTGATCGGTCAGTTCTGCAAAAAATATCCTGACATAGATATATCACTTGAAATATTGAACCGTGATGGTGTACTGATGCGTATGCGAGAAAACCTGGATGATTTGTACATCATGTCCCAACCGCCCACAGACATGGATCTCATAGACGATATTTTTTTGCACAACCCATTGGTTCCAATTGTAGCCTATAGCCATCCGCTGACCAAAAAAACTTCAGTCCCCCTCAGCAGTTTTTTAGATCAACGGTTTATCCTGCGTGAAAAAGGATCGGGCACGCGAATGACGATTGATAAATATTTCAAAACACAAAAATTTCGCCCTGACATACGCATGGAGCTTGGCAGTAACGAAGCCATCAAAGAAGCCGTTGCCGGTGGCTTGGGTATCGGCATGGTGGCAAAACACGCATTACACGGACATCAAAAGGAACATGGGGTAGCCATCATCAACGTCAAAGGGTTTCCCATCATGTCGCACTGGCATATCGTGCACCCTGCAAAGAAACATTTACCGCCAGTGGCCGTCGCATTCAAGACACATCTGCTCAACAGCGTTCGCAATATCAAAAACTAACCGCCTGATTTAGACATTTTCCGTTACCGCAATTCAATCAAATATGTCATCATTTCCTGGCGGAGAAAAATCTTTGCATAAAGCTAGCAGTTCGGCCAGTGAACTGACTTGCATCTTTTCAAAGATTTGTGCGCGATGCTTCTTCACCGTATCTGGCATCAAACCAATTTCACTGGCGATACTTTTGTTGCCGTGACCTAGCAACATCAATGAAAAAATCTGCTGCTCTTTCCGACTCAAAGATTTATGCATTGCCGATGCTTTCGACAAACGTATGTGCGAGGCATGCCTCAACGCATCCAAAGCCAATCCTTTGGTAATTACTTCAATCAATTGAGTCTGTGTAAACGGTTTACATAAAAAATCTATAGCACCACCTTTCATGGCATCAATAATTTCTTGCGTGTGGCTTTCACCACTCATGTAAATGACAGGATTAATCCACCCTTGTTTTCTCAATAATTGATGCAATTCCAGTCCGCTTATCAATGGCATGCGCATGTCGAGCAACAAAACCAAGGGGGATGCCTTGATTGCTGTGCGTAAAAATTCATCGGCACTTGAAAAAGTGCTGACACCGTAATTGAGTTGTCGCAATAAATTACCCAAGTGAAGACGAATTTCATGGTCGTCATCTACTAAATGGATATGTCCTAAAGAAACCATGCTTGCAAATTTCCCATAAACAGATTTGCCAGTCTAAATGGGATTAAACCCAGCAAAAAATGAATTATTAATAGCTAATGCAGAGAAAATCATGAGAATTTGTGAAGAGTTCCCCATTTAGGTATGTCAAGAACAAAGCTTTAATGCCATATTCTGGTGCATGAAACCTTTATTAGACAAATAAGAATGGCAATGCACAATTCTTCGCAACAAGAAAAATTGTTTGAAGTGGGCCGCCTTCTACAACAAACAAGAGAGAGTACAGAATGGACCATTGAAGACATGGCTAAAAAGCTTGGGTTGCGCGCTGAGCAAATCCTAGCAATAGAAGAAGGTAATTCAGAACTATTTAATAAAAACGCACAACCCATGATTTGGTATGCCAGACTTTATGCAAAAAAATTAGGCATAGAACTTCCGGAATTGGTGTTCATGGATATCAAAAGGGCTAGTGGAACACCTTCACAACCGATTCATAATATTCCTGCATTTTTGATGGTTAAAAAAACAAACCCTAGCGAATGATCCGCATAAAGCGTTTCAGTCAAAAATCCGCATGATCAAAAGTGAGTAACAACAAGTGAAGCCTTTCGCGCCATGAGACTGGATACGCAAACTACTATTTTCATGATTTGCTTGGTCTATTTGATACTGCATGGAGCCATATGGTTTGCCCTTCAAGAATATAGAAGTCATCAAGTCAAACTATGGTGTCTATCGGGCATATTTAGCGGAATTGCCGTGGTACTGCTTTCCATGCGAGGGGCCGTATCAGAATTTGTGTTTTTTTATGTGGCACAACTATTGATGCTGGCGGGTAATTGGGGGCGAATGGTGGCACTTCGCATGTACTTGCAACCTGAAACACCATCACACTCGTACCAGGCCTACCACATCGCCAACACGGTGTATTTCATTATTTTTTGTTTGTTGATTGGAGTGTGGGATGCTGAATGGCAAGCACTGATCTTATTCAATGGTTTTTACGCATTGCTCTGCTTTGAATATTTTCGAATTGGACACAAGCTTTTCAGACGTCAATCTACACTGGGTTCTAGATTACTGATGTGGGCAGGACTGACATTCTGTGTCACACTGGGCGTAAGAACTATCGGCGTGGCAATGGCTGGAACGATTGATGATTTATATGCGCCGAGTTGGCACCAGGGCATTATGGTAATTGGGCAATTTGTTGCCATTACTCTCAGCAATATTGCATTTTTGAGAATATTTTTAGAGATTGAAGAAAGAAAAAAAATAGCAATGGCAGAAGAACTGATCATCAGCAATGAACGTGCTGATGCCATGCGTCTGAGCAGTGTGAAATTAAAAAAATTGCTTGAAGAAAGAGAAGAAATCATCCGGCAATTAAGTATTTTCAATAAAACTGCGGGCATGGGAGCCTTGGTGGCGAGTCTGGCGCATGAACTCAACCAACCATTGACAGTCATTCAAATGAATACAGACATGATTGATCTTGTGATCAACAACCAATCGATCAAATTAAATGAAAACACAAATATACAAAATGCAATGGATGGCTTAAAAAAAGCCAATCAACGTGCCGCCACCATCATCCAAACACTTCGAAATATGTTTAGAAACGGTAATCGTGTAGTTACAACTTTTAATTTCAATGATTTGGTTAATGAAGTGATGCTAATCAGTTCATCAACTATGCAAAGGCATCATATTGATATTGATCTGCAACTCTACGGAAGACCACTACTTATAACGGGAGATAAATCACAATTACAGCAGGTAATTTTAAATTTAATTACCAACGCCAGCGAATCATTTCCAGCAAACATATCTGTTCAAAAAAAGATTGCTATAGAAACAAATTTATGTAAAGATTTTTTTGAATTGACGGTAACAGATAACGGGTCAGGGATTTCCCCAGAGATTAAATCGAACATATTTGAACTGCTTCGTACCAATAAGGAATCCGGTATGGGAATAGGGCTATGGCTAAGCAAAACAATTGTTGAATCTCATAAAGGATCCATCACATTCAATACCGATCTCAACAGAGGAACCTGTTTTACTGTACGTTTACCAATAAAAGATGACAATGTGTTTTTTTAGTATTTTCTGATTGCACATACAACTATAATTTGATGCATTACTTATTTCTCAACATACTTATGAATTCTCGTGCTACAGCATTTTTTTATACTTACTGACACTTTTTACAGTAAATGCCAACAGCCAAAATTTGTTTGGCAACCCTTCTTGCAAGGACTGGAAAAATATTTCGTTGACTGAAAAAAAACATGGATAAATGCATTTCTGGTGCCGTTGAACTTAACCAACGTTTCACGCAAAAAGCCCCAAGAAGATAAATTTAGCAAACTGTCTTCGCTTGACACAGCAGTCACACATGTTGAGATGTTTTGCAATTCAAACCATGAAGATTACGCCTCTGTTGGGGCGATTCAATTTTTAGATGCGTTGACTGCTGAATGACCATTCATAGACTGAGGCCAGTGAGCATTACCCAGAGCATCAGATAAAGCACTGACCCAATTACTAGTCCTGAAGTTGAAAAATATCCTAAAAATTTCACCGCAATAAGGCCACACAATGGAATCAATTGCTGAGCATGAACGCCAAGAAAATGTGCTGGGCGTATGTCTTTGTATAAATGCCAGCCCACAACAGGTAAACCTTGACCCGCTGGAGGCTGGTTACCTCCAAGCATGAATCCGCTGACCGTTGAAAGAACAAAGGTCAGCACCAAGCCAATAATGACGCCCCAAGTTGCAGTCGGTATGACTGCATGGCTTTGCTCTTTCCATATTAACCATGCAATCCACGCTTGCGAAGCCGTCAATCCTACCGCTGCAATTCCCATCAATCCAAACATAAAAGCATGCAAAGGATCGCTAACGTTGTAATGCGATGCCGAGGCTTGAGCTGCTTGATAGCTGATATAGACCACTTCAAACAATGAAGAAACTACTATCAATACAACTATCCAGTTAAAAATATGCAATTGATCAATATTTGAATTTGCAACTTTGAGTACCCAAATACTCGTCAATGAAAACAGGGCAGTAGACGCCATAAACTTCATCGGCTTGACCCACACACCAACATCACGGATGAGTCTGCTATCTGTGAATGACCAAAAAAAAGTCAATAGCAGAGCAGTCAACATAAATAAACCATAGATCACAAGAAGTTTTGAAGACAAACTGCGCAACTGCCATTCAGCAATCAGCCAACGTTGACATTCAAGAAAGACACTCATGTGATTTGCTTCTAGTTAGGCCCTGAACCAATTAACTTACCGTTAACTCGGTGGGAATATGGGTGCTTGAATTTTCGACGAACAAGAAAAGTGTCTCAAATTCGCTGTCCGCCAGATTGCACGAAATTGATGGATTGGGTGTTGATGTTTGCGGGTTTTCACTTTTTTGCAATAGTGTTGGTTGAACCAACAACTCCCAAATGTCTTGATGAAACAATCAAGACAAGAGTATGATTTTAAAATGAATTCTTTCAAGCTACTTATCATCTGTATTGCTTTAAGTGGATGCGGTTTATTCAGCCAACAATCTATATATGAGGGAATTAGAAGCCAAGAAAAAATTACACCCGGTGGATTGAAGCCCAACCCACTAGAAATGCCACCTTACGATCAATACCAAATTGAACGGGATAAACTGAAATCTCCAAGTTCAATTAATCCTTCTAGTTGAGCAATCAAATTAGGCTATGAGTGTTCCATCGTCAAAAGAAGACCGAAACATGCCCTGCCTATTGTGCCCAGCTGCAATACAGTCGGTTCACCCCATACATGACGGATTACGTTTTGATGCTACTCATAGAACCAATGAATTGACCCCCACGGTCAATATCAATTTCTGAATAAGTGAGTTTGCCTGTGACTTTGCCAGTACTGTAAATTTTGACCAAGCCCTTGCAATTGATATCGTTTTCCAATTTTCCGCGCACTTCTATGCCCTGTGCTTGAACCTTTCCTCTCACGTTTCCTTGTGGTCCAACTTCAAGTTCTTTGCATGTGATTTCACCTGAAATATCACCATTGATTTGCGCAAAGCCCGGAACATTGATTGAGCCAACGAAAGTGACACCATCGGGAATCGATAAATCATTGTTGTGGTTTGAAACGTTTGACATTGAGTTAGATTAATTTGATTGATCAGATGGCATCATATTGCAATTTGATGTTTCCAGTAACAGTGAGATCAATCAGTTCGTGAGCCCGGCTTAAGCTTGACAAATAAACCTTCTGTTTGCTCATTGATGAGTTCATAAGCGCCGAAGTAAACACTTGAATCTGGATTTTTTGAGCAGTAATTGTCCATCCACGAATAAACTTGTGGAAGTGATATGCCGTCTTTAAAGTTCCAGAATGGAATTTGTCTGCCAGCACTGAGACCATCCAGCAAGCCTATCAAGTGGCTTTCTGCCAGTTTGGCCCCTTTGTCTTTTTTGCCCGCAGTCCATGTGATGCAATTGATATCCGAAGCAACCATAACGGGTTCAGATTGACCCCGTCCAGAAAAAATGATGCCCAAGAATAAAAAAATGATGGATAAGTTTTTTTGCATTTTTATTTGTCAGTGGAGTTGATTCTGATGGCTTCATTGGGGATGGGTTGGTCAAAGCTCAAATTCCTTGCGTGTGATTTCACCTGAAATAAAGCATTCATTTGCGCAAATCCTGCAACATTGATTGAGTCAAAGAAAGTACCACCATCTGGAATCGATAAATCATTGTTGTGGTTTGAAATATTCGACATTTGTATACAACTGTCCTGATTCTAGTGGACAGCACCAAACGCTGTTCATACAAAGCTCCCAATCATTCGAATGAAGGCTTAAAGTTGAATCGAGCAAACTAGAAGCACTGCTGATTTTAGTAAAGAAGCGGCCGCCTAAATAATATGGGATGCCAGTAAACCCTTTATCAAAGTCGCTACACCTCAATCAAGAAAATTGCAAGCTAACAATTTTTTTCCTACCCTTTATTGAGATTGATTAAGGTGCGATGACCTAAGATCCGATAAAAATTCTGTTTGTCGTGTTTAGATAGTAAATTGGCAGGGTTTGCAATTGATAACACCGATTTAGGCAATAAAGTAGTTCTGGTTTTAAAGAACATGTGCGTCTGATATTTTTACAGGTTCAAAAAATGTCCCAGCAAATCTTTGTATCTAACTCTCAATTTTTCAATAATTGATCCATCATGCGCTCAACAACATACTCTCTTGATTCAACATGGAGACCCCTGCTCAAAGACATGGGTCTGTCCATCGTGAATATATTGAGACGAGCAGGCCTACCAGATGATTTGCTGAACCGACCGGCCGTCAGACTTCCTGCTGATGATTTTCATTTGTTTTGGAAGTCCATTGAGGAAGAATCAAATGACCCCCTGCTTCCATTGACGTTGATTCGGTCGATTCGAAGTGAATCATTTTCACCGCCCCTGTTTGCTGCACTGTGCAGCCCAGATTTGCATATTGCAGCCAAACGCATCTCACGCTACAAAGAACTGGTTGGTGTCGTGAGAAACGACACCTCCTCCAACCCATCCACGGTCAACCACCCTGCCCCAACGGCATCGCAAGACCACTGTGAGTGAGCATGCTTGATGTCATTTCAAAGAACAACTTGAAACCTGCTGTTGTAGTGTCGGGTTGAACCGACTACTGATCAACCTTCACGTTATTGGTGGTAATAAAATTTAAAACACGTCCATTAAGTTACTGAAGGATCGTCAACATGAAAAAACTTCTCGCCTTATTGACACTAGGCCTGGCTTTCTCTTGTGCATTTGCACATCCTCAAGATGGCATGGCACCTGATGAATTGATGCGTTATTACGTAAAAGTCTTCAATGACGAAAACATCTCTGCGTTGGAGCAGGTTTACCACTTTCCACATATAAAAATAAGAAACGGAAAGTTAACTCGATTTGACAACACAGATATTCCTGTTATTGATTATTCTGAATTGAAAAAATCCGGCTGGAAATATTCAAAAATAAATAAAATCATAGTTTTGGCTGAAGGCGCGAATTCAGCACTGGTTGAGATGGATTTCTCACGCTATGAAAAAGACGACAAGGAATTTCTTCGTTCAACTGGTTACTATGTTCTCACCAAAAATATGGGCTATTGGCAGATACTGAGTCTAAACAGCATTGGTAGCGTCGTTGGTGCTACGAGCAACAAATAATTCAACCGAGCCGTAACCGGATGCTGTTCAACTGTCGTTTCTCACGACACCTCTTACCACCCCTCCTCCGCGTCACACCCTAGCCCATACGGCGCGGCAGGTTGACTGTACTTGACCCTAATGATTCTTTAATGGTGATGCCAAAGTGTCGGTTGAACCGACACCTGCTCAACCAAGCCGTTTACAGACGCTGACTTCACACAGCTTGACCTTTGCCGATTGTTCAAACCAATAGCTGTAATGTCGGGTTGAATCCGACGTCTATCTGCCAATTGCTTGAGGACTGGCCCAGCATGGCAGGGCGTGCTGTACATCGCCTCCTCAACAGGCTCTAAACATCTTTCAAGTTGATCCTCGGTCAGCGCTTTTCAAGCATCCTTTTGAGCTCTGAAATTTCGTCGCGCATAGCGCTCAGATTGTTTTCAATGTTGCTGAGATGCACTTCATCTCGGACATCTTTTTCTTTGTTTGCGGTGATGGAATCCACGATCACTGCAATGAATAAATTGAAAATAATGAAGGTGGCAATCAAAATAAAGAATATGAAAAATACCCAAGCATAGGGATAAATTTCCATGATGGGCCGCGCAATTTCTTGAGACCATCCCTCAAGCGTCATGACTTGAAACAAAGTATAGGCAGTCAAGCCCAAGTCGCCAAAAAACGCAGGGAAATGATCTCTGAAAAGATTTGTTGCAATCACTGAGGCAACGTAAAAAATAATCAAGATCAGACCAAACACCGAGCCTAATCCAGGCAGGGATCCGAGCAGCCCGCTCACAACCTTTCGCATGCTCTCGACTTTATTGATCAAACGAAGCACACGCAGAACGCGAAAGGCGCGTAGAACCGACAGCGATCCAGATGCTGGTATCAAGGCTATGCCCACAACAATGAAATCAAAAACGCACCAAGGATCCTTGAAATAAACCAAACCTCTTGCCGCTATCAAAATCACAATTTCAAAAACAAATATTCCCAGAATAATGTGGTCTAACAAGATCAATTCCTTGCCCCACGAAGCCATCAATCCTTGGTTGGTTTCTAAGCCCAAGATGATCGCGTTCACAACGATCAACACCAC
>CAMBWM010000002.1 GCA_945871335.1 Polaromonas sp. YR568
ATGACGCGCGTCTGCCAGCGAAAGTCCGGGCCTAGCGTGTCGAGCGCGGCGTAGGTGGTCACCAGTTTGATGGTCGAGGCCGGGTTCATGGCCTCGCCGGCACGGTGGCTCAAACGCGGCGCGCGCTGGCCGTTGACATCGACCACCAGCACGGCAACCGCACTGGCCGGCACCTGGGCCTGGGCCAGCGCTTTGTCAAAAGCTGCCGGCCAACGCGGCTTGGCAGCCCGGGGCGAAGGATTGGCGCCAGCGGCGCCGGCCAGCAGCGTCAGCGCCGCCACGGCCCACAGTGTCCGGCACCGCTTGAGGGGGCAAGCCCAGGGTCGGTGTGGAATGGCAAAAAACATGTCTGGATTATCGCGGCTGTCTTGACCGGATAATCCAGCCATGCACAGCGCTGTCACCTTTTCAGCCGATACAGCGCCCACAGGGGCTGGCGCAGCCACGGGCCGCTGGCTGGCGTTTGACACCAGCACCGAGCGCATGTCGATCGCGGTGTGCGATGGTGAGCGCCTGTGGCAACATGAGGCAGCGGGTGCGGCACTGACCTCTACCAACCTGATCCCGGCCCTCATGCAGTTGCTCGAGACAGCCGACCTGCGCCTGAGTCAACTCGACGCCATCGCCTTCGGCCGTGGCCCCGGCTCTTTCACCGGCCTGCGCACCGCCTGCGCCGTGGCCCAGGGCCTGGCGCTGGGTGCGGGTGTGCCGGTGCTGCCGGTAGACACTTTGGCAGCGCTGGCCGAAGAAGCGCGCTTTGAGTGGCTCAAGACGCACCCGCAGACCGCGCTGCCGCCGCAACTGAGCGCCATGCTCGATGCGCGCATGAACGAAATCTATGTGCAGCACTTCCACTTGAACGGCACCGCCTACCAGCCGCTTGCGCCCTGCTCTCTGGTGCCACCGCAAGGCCTTGCAGAAGCTTGGCTGAGCGACGCAAGCCGGCTGCTGACCGGTAATGTGTTCGAGGTCTATGCCAACCGACTGCCCGCCTTACCCGCGGGTAGTACAGCGCTGCCCGCCTTGCCCACGGCCGCCGCGATGCTGCGGCTTGCACCCGCGCTGATGGCCGCCGGCGCGGCCCGCCCGCCCGAGCAGGCCTTACCGCTTTATGTGCGCGACAAAGTGGCTCAAACCACCGATGAACGCGCCCAGATTCAACGCGCGACCCTGGCCGCCGCCACCTAAGTCGCCATGAGTGCACTGCCCCAGCTCCCTTCAGTACGGCTTGAAACCATGACTGCGCCCTGGTTAGACAAAGTCGCGCGCATCGAGAAAAATATTTACGCTCACCCTTGGTTAGAAGGTAACTTCGCCGACTCGCTGCAAGCCGGCTACCCGGCGCAACTGCTGCTGGCCGATGTGGCGCCCGGCCAGAGCGAGCTTATTGGCTACTTTGTGGCCATGAAAGGTGTTGACGAAGTGCATCTGCTGAACATCACGGTGGCCAAGGCCTACCAGGGCCAGGGCTTTGCTCGTTTGATGCTGGACGCGCTCTGCCTGTGGTCGCGCGGTCAAAACGCACAATGGCTGTGGTTGGAGGTGCGCATCAGCAACACCCATGCACAGCAGGTTTACGAACACTACGGCTTTCACCAGGTCGGCACGCGCCGCAACTACTACCCCTTAAGCGCCTTCAAGCGCGAAGACGCGGTGGTGATGAGCAAACCCTTGAGCCCTGCATGAAAGCCTACGCATGAGCCTGGACTTGGACAAACGCCAGCGCGCCATGTTGCGCGAAATGGGCATACGCCTGTGGCAGCCACCGGGCGCAGCCTTGGAAACAGCCGCTTCGCCCCGCTCTGCTGCTGTGCGAGCGGCCGCACCTCCAACACCAGCACCAACACCGTCAGCTGCAAATGCCACTGGCACTAGCGCAGCACAGAGCGCAAACGCTTCAGCCAGTAGCGTGTGGACGCTGGGCGCTGCACGCGCTATGTACGAACCCGCAGCCGGAGCTTCAGCGCGCTGGCTGCTGCTAATTGAAATCGCGGCCGACAGCACTGAGGCCGAGCTTTTTACGGGCGACACAGGCAAGCTGCTGGACAACATGCTGCGCGCCGCCGGCCTGCCGAACAGCGCCCGCGCGGCCTGGGCGCCGGTGTCGCGCCTGGCGACTGCCGCTGGGCCGGACAGCGGAGAGCCTAGCCCGGCGCTGGCAGTGAGCTTGAACGCGCTGGTGCAGGCCGAGAAGCCGTCCGTGCTGCTCATCATGGGCCGACTGGCGGCGCAGGCACTGCTGCAAACGGGTGAGCCTCTGGGCAAGATGCGTGGTCAAAAGCATCAGCTCGCCGGCGCGCCCGCCTTCGTCACCTACGATGCCGCCTACCTGTTGCGAAGCCTGCCCGACAAGGCCAGGGCCTGGGATGATCTGTGTCTGGCCCAGCAGTGCGCAGGCGCCAACTAGCGCGACTGCGCGGGCGAGTCGGGTATGGCGCGGCTTGGCATCAGCACTGAGCCAATGGCCACCACCATCAACACCACAGCCGCCCAGTCCTGCCAATTGAGGACCTCGTCCAACCAAAGCGCGCCTGAGAAAACGCCAAGAATCGGGATCATCATCACGCTCAGGCTGGAGGCAATCGGTGGCAGGCTGCGCGCCAGGAAGAACCAGGCCGCATGGGCAAAGCCGAAGACCATCACGCCGTTATAAACAATCGCCGCCCATGAGGCGGCCGGCGGCGCACGCCATTGCGGCATTTCAAACATCGCGCCGAGAGCGCTCACCACCAGGGCAGTGAGCAGCGTCATCCAGAACGAAATGGTCAGCGTCGCCACCGGCATGGTGGTCGTGCGCAGCCGCTGGGTACCAACCGCCCAAGTGGCTGCAGCCATCAAGGCCAGCAGCACACTGAGCGGGTGGCCGGACAGCTGGGTTAGCTCGTGCCACAGTAAAAAAGACACGCCCAAGGTCGCCGCCGCCACGCCCAGCCAATTGCGCGCACGCAGCCTGTGGCCAAAAAACCAGGCGCCAAACAAGGCGGAAAAAACAGGCATGGTGTAGCCCAGAATCGCAGAGCGTCCGCTGCTCAAGTTTTTCACCACCACGATCATCACCGCGTGCCAAACGAACATGTTGGTAGCCGCCAGCCAGAAAAGCTCACGGTAGCGCTCACGCGGTATGAAAAAAGGCACCTTGAGATAGAGCATCGCCAAGCCGAGCACCGGCAGCCCCAGCCACATCGATATGGCCCTGAAAGTCAGCGGCGGATAGTCCATCACACCCACTTTCATGATCGGCCAGTTCACGCCCCAAACCAAGGTCAGCAAGACAAGGACAGTCAGTTGGCGGCGGCTCAGATCCATAGCTTCGGTTTCCAAAAAAAGCCCGGCAATATGGCACTGCGCCCGCCGAGCTTCGATAGTACGCCCTGGGCCGACCAGGCTTCTTACAATCAAGCCATGACATTTCTGAACATGCTGACGGCGGCCGAGAACTTGAACCAGTCCATGCTGTGCGTGGGACTGGACCCGGACCCCGCCAAATTTCCCGGTAAATTCAAAGGCGACGCCAACAAGATTTATGATTTTTGCGCCGCCATCGTGGATGCGACCGCCGACCTGGTGATCGCCTTCAAGCCGCAAATAGCCTACTTTGCTGCGCACCGCGCCGAAGGCCAGCTGGAGCGCCTGATGGAACACATGCGCCGCATGGCGCCGCAAGTGCCCGTCATACTGGACGCTAAGCGCGGCGACATCGGCAGCACCGCCGAGCAGTACGCCATCGAAGCCTTCGAGCGCTACGGCGCCGACGCGGTCACGCTCTCGCCTTTCATGGGCTGGGACTCGGTGGCGCCCTACCTCAAGTACGAAGGCAAAGGCGCGTTCCTGCTGTGCCGCACCTCCAACCCCGGCGGCGACGATCTGCAAAACCAGCGTCTTGCCTCCGTTGAAGGCCAACCGCTGCTGTATGAACACGTGGCCCGCCTGGCACAAGGGCCTTGGAACCTCAATGGCCAGCTCGGTCTGGTGGTGGGCGCCACCTACCCGGCAGAGATCGAACGCGTGCGCCAGGTTGCGCCCACGCTGCCACTGCTGATTCCAGGCGTTGGTGCGCAAGGCGGCGACGCGGTGGCGACAGTCAAAGCCGGTTGGCGGGCCCATGCTGACGGAACTAGCAGCGGCTCGATCATTGTGAACTCATCGCGCGCCGTGCTTTATGCCAGCAGCGGTGAAGACTTTGCCAAAGCCGCTCGCAAAGTGGCTATGGCGACACGCGATATGCTGGAAGCAGCCAAGGCCGGCTAACACGAAAAAGCCCTGCCGTCCTTGGCGCGGTCACTTGGGTAAGAGCATGTCGCACACCAGTCGAACCATCTCGACGCCAATGCGTGCGAGCACATACACCCCTGCAGCGATAACCGGTGTAGCCAGCGCCAGCAACAGACTGGACGTACTCCAGGCCCACCCCCCGCCCATCAGCAAGGTGGCCAGCACCAGGATGGCGGTGACCTGATCACCATGCCGCACCACCCGGGCGAGCATGGGGTAGGCGGTAGGCTGGACTGACACCGCGTCCCGGTCGTTGGAAGTCGCTTTTGAATTCATGGGCCCTGCTCCTTGATGACGACGAGCATTTGCTGGTTAACCACCTGCTGCCCGATTGCACAGTAAATCTCGCTGACCACCCCATCCATGGCGGCAACCACGGGGTTTTCCATCTTCATGGCCTCGACCACGACCAGCCGATCGCCGCATTTCACCGACTGGCCAAGGGCCACGTCGATGGCCACCACCACCCCATGCATCGGCGCTGTGGCCTCACCCGTGGCGCCGAGCTCTTGCGGGTTGCGGGCCGCATAGGGCTGGGCCAGTGCACGCACGCCGGCCAGCGTGAGTTCGATGTGGTCGCGCAGGCGCATGGCCAGCACGAGCTTGCCATTGACTTGCGCAGACAGTAGACCGTTCGCAAAGGTGACTTCGCTTGCCTCAAACTCCTGCCCACCAACTGAAAAACGCTCCCGCCCCAAGGGCTCTTTCGCCAGCAGTTCGACATGTAACAGCTGCGCGTCAATCCACACCGGGTACACCCCTCGCCCACCAGCCGGGTCGAGTTGCTGGCGCTGGCCAGACAGGTGCATCCAGAGGTCCCCGTGGATATGGGCGCGGTGCTGTTCGGTGTGCAGCAACATCGCCGCAACGGCGGCAGCAAGTTGCGGGTCGGCCTGCGGCACCAGGCGCTGCGCATGGTCATCAAGGTAGCGGGTGTGAAAGTGACCTTGCGCAACCAAAGGGTCTTGCACAATGTTGAGCAAAAAGCCGATGTTGGTTGTCAGTCCGACTGTCTGCGTCTGCCGCAATGCGCGTCCCATTTTTTCCAGCGCCTGCGCACGGTCGGGTGCGTGGACGATGAGCTTGGCCACCATGGGGTCATAAAAGGGTGGCACGTCACCACTTTGGTCAAAGGCAGACTCTACGCGCGCGCCGTCAGGCCAGCGCACCAGCTCGGCGCGACCGGGGGCCGGAAGAAAACCCTGGGCAGGATCCTCGGCGTAAACCCGAACTTCGATGGCCACGCCTGTCGCACGAATGTCCTCCTGCCGGGCCGGCAGGCCTTGGCCCGCAGCCAGGCGGATCTGCCATTCGACCAGATCAACGCCGGTGATTTCCTCGGTGACTGGATGCTCAACTTGAAGCCGCGTGTTGACCTCGAGAAAGTAGAACTGACTCTGAGGATCAACGATGAATTCAAACGTACCGGCGTTGCGATAGCCAATGGCGCGGGCACCTTGAACGGCTGCATCGAGCAGACGCTGGCGTACTTCAGGGGCCAGGCACACGGCAGGCGCCTCTTCAACTACTTTCTGATGGCGTCGCTGCAGCGAGCATTCGCGTTCAAAAAAGTGAACTGCTTGGCCCAGTCCGTCGCCCATGATTTGCACTTCAATATGCCTTGGGCGATCGATATAGCGTTCGATGATCAAGCGGCCATCCCCGAAATTGGACTGCGCCAGTCGGATGGCCTGCTCACAGGCCAACGGTAATTGCGCCAGTTCGCGCACCACCTGCATGCCTTTACCTCCGCCACCGGCGCTGGGCTTGAGCAGCAAGGGCAGGCCTACTTCGCGGGCCAGCGCCAGCAGGCGGTCAAGGTCTTGCGTGGCCTCTGGCGAGCCCGGCACGACGGGAACGCCTGCCGCTTGCATGGTGCTCTTGGCGCGACCCTTGTCGCCGAGTAAGCAGATCACTTCCGGCGAAGGGCCGATGAAAGTCAGTCCGGCAGCCTCTACTGCCGCCGCAAAGTCAGCGTTCTCTGACAGGAAGCCGTAGCCCGGGTGAATGGCTTGGCACCGGCCTTCGCGCGCGGCAGCGATGATGCGTTCAATGTGAAGGTAGCTTTGCGCGGGAGCGGCAGCACCCAGGCAGTAGTTCTGCGCCATATCATGCAAGTAGGCCGCGCCAGCGTCGGCTTCGGAGTAAACACCCACCGGCTCGATGCCAAGCCGGCGGCAGGTGCGTGCCACCCGGCGGGCGATTTCACCTCGGTTCGCGATCAGGATTCTGTGAAACATGGGGTTCACATTCTGAAAACGCCAAAGGCCGTGGATTGCACGGGCGATGCCGCAGCCATGGCCAGCCCCAGGCCCAGCCAGTCACGGCTCTCCTCGGGCAACACCACAGAGTCGACCCACAGCCGCGAGGCGGCATATAGCGGATGACTGTGGTCCTCGTAGTGCTGCCGGATGGGCTGCTTGAAGGCCTCTAGCTGGGCGGCATCCATGGCCTGGCCCTGCTTACGCATTTGTTCCTGTCGTACCAACGCCAGCACAGTGGCAGCCTGCTCACCACCCATCACCGAGGTTCTGGCGCTCGGCCACATGCCCATCAAACGCGGCCCGAAAGCGCGTCCACACATGGCGAAGTTGCCGGCGCCGTAACTGCCGCCCATCAGGAGACTAAACTTCGGCACCCGACTGGTGGCCACAGCGTTGACCATCTTGGCGCCGTGCTTGGCAATGCCGCCGGATTCATAGTCGCGGCCGACCATAAAGCCATTGATGTTATGCAGGAACAGCAAGGGCGTGCCGCTCTGGCAGCACAGTTCGATGAAGTTGGTGGCCTTTTGAGCAGATTCTGAATAGAGCACCCCGTCATTGATGAGCACGCCCACGGGCCAACCGTAGATGTGGCCGGTGCCGCATTTGAGCGTAGGGCTGAAGCGGTCGCGGTAGGCGACGAATTCGCTGCCATCTAGCAGGCGCGCGAGGATTTCGTTGGCCACGATAGGCTCTTTGGGATTGGCGCTGATCAGGCCTGGAATCTCGGTCGGGTCATACAGGGGGGCGCGACTGAGCTTGGGCGCAGACATGCCGCGAGGCCTTGCCGGGCGAGCCAGGATGGCGCGCACCAAGTCCAGGGCATGCAGATCGTCTTGCGCAAAATGATCAGCAACACCCGATAGACGCGTGTGTACATCAGCCCCGCCCAGGCTCTCGGCGTCCACCATCTCACCGGTGGCTGCCTGCACCAGTTGCGGCCCACCCAGAAAGATGGTGCCGGTGCCTGTGACGATGACTGTCTCATCGCACATGGCCGGGATGTAGGCTCCGCCGGCGGTGCAAGAGCCCATGACTGCGGCGACCTGCGTCAACCCCAGGGCAGACATCTCGGCGATGTTGCGGAAAATCCGGCCGAAGTGGTGTTCGTCGGGGAAGATGTCTTCCTGCATGGGCAAAAAGGCACCGCCGGAATCAACGAGGTAGACGCAGGGTAGGCCATTTTCGCGGGCAATGTCCTGCGCGCGAATTTGCTTTCGAACGGTGATGGGGTAGTAGGTGCCGCCTTTGACCGTAGCGTCGTTGGCCATGATCATGCACAGCCGGCCACTGACCCGGCCGATGCCGGTGACGATGGCGCCAGAGGGCACCGAATCTTCATAAAGTTGATGGCCTGCCAACTGCCCTACTTCGACAAAGGCGCTCCCCGGGTCTAGCAGGCGGTGGATGCGCTCGCGGGCCATGAGCTTGCCGCGCTGGCAGTGCAGGTTGCGGGACTTTTCTCCGCCGCCGGCATTGGCTTGCTCTCGCGCCTCCTCGATGGGCTTGACCAGCTGTTGGTAGGCTTGCACGTTGTGTTTGAAGGCGGCAGAGCCGGTCTGTAGCCGCGAGGTCAGAATGGCCATAGGGTCCGATCGTCGGTGATCAAGGGGTGCCCGTCTTCAATCGATGACCGGCAGTCGCAGCAGGGCATGGCCGAAAGATTTTCCGGTCTGATCCAGACGCAGCGTCCTGGTGGCGCCGCCACCCAGGGCGTGCTCCATCACGACCACCACGGCCTGAATATTTTCCATGGGGTAGCAATGCACAGGGCCACCGACCCAGTCACCGTACAGGGCCATGACCTTTTCGGGCGAAACGCTGCGCTTGAGTCGCTCCCATTGGTTTGTATCGCGGGCGATCAGGCCCGCGGTGCAAATGTCGCCCTTGTCACCGGAGCGGATGTAGCAAATATCGGCAAGGATCTGGCTCATGGTCTTAGGCCTCCAAGATGTTGACGCTTTGCTGCACGTAGTGACGCGGTATCAGGGTGGGCCACAGGGATACCACGGGCCGGGGCTTGATTGGCGTGCCGAACGAGGTTCCGCCCGGCCCCATGATCCAGAGGTTGGCGGCGGCTCGCCGCACCTTGTCGGCCTCCTCGGCCGTTCGCGTACGCACTGCGCAGCGCAAACCGACCTCTGGTAAATCATTGGCCTGCCGCGGGTCTATCGCGGGTGCCGCCGGGCCATGGAGCATGTTCAGGCCGACGAAGTCAAACTGCACCTGATCGGCCTTCAAACCCATACGCTCGAAGCGTTCGAGCATGGTCTGGCGTGCCTTGAGTGCGCGGTCGTAGGCCTGTGGCCAGGGAAAAAAGGCCATGCTCTCGCCTATCCATCCGTCCTGGTAGCCGATGACCAGCTTAAGGGTCTGCGGCGGTCCCTGCCCGGTCATGCCGCTGATGCGCACCCGGTCATCGCCCAAGTCTTGCAACTGCAGCGTGGTGAAGTTGGCCACGCCATCTGGCATGAGGTAGCGGCTGGGGTCAGCAATTTCGTAGACCAGATGTTCTTTGATGGTGAACGAATCCACCCGCCCACCGCTACCCGGCACTTTGCTGATCACGGCCGTAGCGTCTTCATTGAACTCTATGATGGGAAAACCCACGCGGCCCATGAGCGGCATCTGATCAAAGCGCGATGACATGCCCCCGGTGCATGCGGCCGCGCACTCCACTACGTGGCCAAGGGTGATGGCTGCAGCTATGCGATCGGCGTCTTGTGGCGTGTGGCGCCAGCCAAATGCATGCATGGCAGCACCCACATAAAGCCCGTTGTCAGAAACACGTCCCGTGACCACCACATCGGCGCCCTCCCCCAAAGCCTGGGCCACGCCGCTGCCATCGGTATAGACATTGGCGCAAACAATGCGATCTGCAATGGCGGCAAAGTCGCGCCCGGGGTCTTCCATGTGCAGCAAGTCCAAGCCATCGGCCCGCAGTCGCTCGACTTGGGCGAGCAGGTCATCGCCCTGGACCACGCCCACCTTGAGCCCTTGCAAACCGAGTGCACGCGCATCGGCGAGCATCTGCTGACCGGCGGCCATCGGGTTGACACCGCCGCCATTGGAGATCAGGCGCGTGCCCTGCTTGCGGGCTGTGGGCATCATGGCCTTCATGAACTGCACCGCATCGGGGATGAAACCAGCGTTAGGGTTCTTGAGCTTTTGCCGTTGTAGCAGGGCCATGGTCAGCTCGGCCAAAAAATCAAAACACAGGTAATCGAGCCGTCCTTTTTCCAAGACCTCCATGGCCGGGTCAAATCCGTCGCCCCAGAAACCGGAGCCCGATCCCATGCGAATTTGTTTCATTTTCCGCTTCCCTTCTTAAGCACTTTTTGCCGGTAGCGCTCCACGCTCTCCTTGTGCCCGGCGGCCTGAAAGGCCACCGCTTGCAGATAAGCTTCGTAAGCCAGATTGGCGCGTAGCTCCATGCGAGAGCCATGCCGCATCGCCGTCTTGGTGATACCCAAAGTCAGCGGCGTGTAGTTCTGCGTGATCTGCAAGGCCAGTTCCTGCGCCCGGGCCAGCAGGTCTGGCGCCGCAACGACCTCAACGAAAAGGCCAAGCCCCAGGCCGGTAGCCGCATCGATCGAGCCGGCGGTGTACATGTAATAATTGGCTCGCCCTGGCCCGAGATGGTGCGCAAGCAACCAAGGCACGCCCACGTCGGCACCCGATAGCCCCAGGCGGGCAAAAGCAATGTCATAGCGCGCCGAGGGTGCCGCGATGGCGAAGTCGCAGGCCATGGCCACACCAGCGCCGCCGCCGGCAGCCGGGCCATTGACCGCGGCAATCACCGGGCAGCGCAGATAGTAAAGCCGCTCGGCCACGGCGTTGTAGCCGGCCACCATAAGGACATCTTCTTCGACTGGGACACGATCGGGACTCATGATCTCAAAGAGGTCACCGCCGCCGCAAAAAACTTTACCGCTTCCGGTGAGCACTACAGCTTGAATCGCCTTATCGCGCTCAATCTCAGCCAGGGCCTCGAGCATCTGAGGGGCAAAGTCCTGCCCCATGGTGTTGGCCTTGTCGGCCCAGTCAAAGGTGAGGGTTGCGATGGCGCCCTGGCGGTCGAGGCGTAACTGTCTTTTTCCCATGTTCATTTTCCAATCTTCACAATGGCATCGCCCAAAATTTCTCGAGCAGCCACCAAACGCTGAATTTGGCTTGTACCTTCTCCGATTTGGTACATCTTCGCATCGCGCATGTAGCGCTCGGCGGGAAAGTCGGTGAGGTAGCCGTAGCCACCCAGAATCTCGACGGTTGCTGCGGTGCATTTGAGCGCTGCCTCGGCCGCGTGGTACTTGGCCAGGGCTGATGGCAATTTGATCGGCAGGGCACTGCCGTACATGCGGGCGCAATTGAGTGTCATCAGGCGTGCGCTGTCTATGGCGGCGGCCATTTCGGCGATCTGCATGCTAATGCCCTGAAAGGCTCCGATAGGTCGGCCAAATTGCATGCGCTCACTGGCATAGCGGCAAGCGAGTTCGAAGGCGGCCTGAGCCAAGCCGACACAAAGGGCCGCTACCTGAATTCGGCCGCGGTCAAGGGTGTGCGCAAAAGCCCGAAAGCCCCGGCCTTCGTCCCCGATCAGGGCGTCAGCAGTTAAGGGCGTTTCCTGAAAATAAAGCGTACAGGTGTCCGAGCCTCGCATGCCCATCTTGTGGTCTGGCGGGCCTTGCACAAAGCCGGGTGCCCCGCGCTCGACAATGAAAGCGCTGACGCCCGAGTCAGTGCCGGCCGTCAACACAAACACATCGGCTACCGGGCCGTTGGTATTGAAGGCTTTGGAGCCCGACAGACACCAGCCGCCACTGGTGCGCACGGCCCGCGTGAGCGGATGAGCCGCATCAGAGCCCCCGGAAGGCTCGGTCAAGCCAAAGGCGCCGATGGCAGCTCCGCTGGCCAAATCCGGCAGATAGCGCTGCTTTTGGGACGGGCTACCGTGCTCTGCGATCAAGGTGGTGGCCAAACCGATGTGGGCATTAAGTGAACTGCCTACCGATCCGCTCGCCTTAGAAACCTCTTCGAGCACCAGGCACACGCTGACCAGGTCCAAGCCGCTGCCACCGTACTCTGCCGGGCAGGTCATACCCATATAGCCTTGCAGACCCAGCTCACGAAACAACTCGCGCGGGAAACGGTCTTCCTGATCGATCCGGTGGGCGTGGGGCTCAACGCGATCACGGCAAAAAGTCTCGGCCGCCTGGCGCACGGCCTCCTGAGCCTCCGAAAGGGCGTATTGCTGTGCCCGGGTTGCAGTGGCGGCCATGCGGTCTGTGGTGATTGGGCCTCAGCCCTGAGCGCGCTGGAGTTGTTCGCGCAGTGCAAAGCGCTGGATTTTTCCGGAGGCGGTCAGCGGTAACTCGGTCACAAAGGAAACGCCTCGCGGTATCTTGTGTTTGCCCACCAGGCCCGCGGTGTGCGCAAGTAAAGCTTGCTCATCGACGTTGGCGCCGTCTTTGCGGACCACAAAGGCGTGGATCACTTCTCCGCGAATTTCGTCGGGTACGCCGACCACGGCCGCCGTCTGCACTTCAGGGTGCTCGCACAAAGCGTTTTCGACCTCCTTGGGATAGACGTTAAAGCCATTGCTCACAATCATGTCCTTGATCCGATCGCGGATGTACACATGGCCGCCCTCATCGACCACGCCAATGTCGCCCGAATGCAGCCAACCGTCGCGGATGGCTTCGAGCGTTTTTTCGGGCTGGTTCCAGTAACCGGCCATGAAGGTCTTGGAGCGAAAGCAAAGCTCGCCCGGCGTGTTGGGCGGCAGGCTGTGCCCCTGCTCATCGATGACCTTGACTTCCACGCCGGGCAGAGTCGGGCCGGTTGAGCCCGGACGCTGCTCGTCAAAAGGAATCTGCACGGCGGCCACCGGAGAGATTTCCGACAACCCATAGCTTTCAATGATCTCGATGCCATGCACGCGCTTGAGGTCATGTTTGAGCCGGTTTGACACCGGACCGCCACCGACATCCATCAGGCGCACGCTGGAGATGTCCTTGCCTTGCAGGGTCTGCGGGTCAAACAGACGGGCAAACATGGTGGGCACCCCGACCAAAATGCTGGCCTGGTGTTTTTGGACCAGTTGCCAGGCCTGTTCGGGGTCAAATCGGGGCAGGATGACAACGCTTGAGCCGGCCAGCGCAGGCATGATGAAGTCCCAGCAATAGCCAAAGGACGAGAACATGGGCAGCAAAGTGATGTTGCGATCGGCCATCTGATAGCGGGCAACCGACTGGGTCATCTGCGCATTGAGCACGATGGCCGAATGCGTGAGCAAGATACCCTTGGGGCGACCCGTCGTGCCGCTGCTGTAGATCATGACGGCGGGGTCTTGCGGGTCGTCGCGCAGAGGCGCTGCCAGCGGTTCATGGCCGGCCAGTTGTTCGTCGTACCCGAGCCAGCCGTCAATCGGACCCGCAATGGCGACCTTCAGGCCAGGCACATGCCGCGCCAGTTGCGCATCGATCCGATCGGCAAACTGCGCATGCACAAACAATTGCTTCGGCGTGCAATCAAGTGCTGTGTGCAGAACCTCACGCGCCGACGAAAGTGTGTTGACCGGCACACAAATGGCGCCAGCGATGGCACAGGCGATGAAAATCTCCACCAATTCACGTGAATTTCCGGTCAACAACATGACCCGCTCGCCCGGCACCAAGCCGGCGGCCACCATGGCCTGGGCCAATCGGGCGGCACGCTCGTAGGTCTGAGCATAGGTCTGGCAAGGCGCAGTGCTGACTTCCAGCAAGTGCGGCGTGTTCGGCAGCGTCCTGGCGTTATGAGCAAAGAGGGTATCGATGCGTTCTATGGCAGCGGTCATGCGAAGGCTTGGCGGACTGGCTCAGATGGCCATGCGCTGACCACCGTCGAGGTAGTAAACCTCTCCCGTGGCGAAACTGACGCGTGGTGAGACCAGGAAGGCGACGAAAACAGCCACTTCTTCGGGTTTGGCCACGCGGCGCAAAGGGATGCGCTTGAGGATCCAGTCGCGCGAGGCTTCGTTGGACAAAATGTCCTTGGAGATGTCTGACTCCACATACCCGGGGGCCATGCACAGCACTCGAATTTTGTCACGCGCCCAGTCCAGGGCCAGGGCCCGGGTCAGGCCCTCAATGGCGGCCTTGGAAGTGACGTAAGACACGCAGCGCGGGAAGGCCGCTTGCCCGGCCACAGAACCCATGTTGACAACCACCGGTCGGGGCGAGACCTTGAGGTAAGGGTATGCGCGGCGGGCCACCGCATACTGGGCCACCAGGTTGACCTGCATGTCCTGGGCGAACATGTCCGCGTCGATGTCTTTGGGCAAGCCATCGCGCAGCATGCCGGCGTTGTTGATCACGATGTCCAGTCGGCCGTGCTTGGCTACGGCGGCATCGACTGCCGACTCCATGGAGGCCGAACTCTTGGCATCGGCCACGATCACGCTGGCACTCATGCCCAGCGCGCGTACCGCACACGCTGTCTCTTCAAGCATGGGCAAGTCACGGCCCACACAGGCAATGTCGATACCATCTCGCGCCAGCTCAAGCGCCACGGCACGACCGATGTTGCGGCTTGCGCCTGTCACGAGTGCAACGGGTCTGGACTCCATGGGCGTCAGACCTTTTGGTAGCGTTGCTCGGGTGGAGGCGGCACAAAAACACCCTTATTGAGCCACTGGGCGCCGTCGGCAACCAAAACCTCGCCGTTGATGTAGTTAGCCATCGGTGTGCACAAGAACAGTCCGATTTCGACGGTCTCTTCCACCGTCTCGAAACGGCCGGCGGGAATAGAGCTGATGATTTTTTGCTGCCCCTCACTGGTTGGCCACAAAGCGGTGCGCGATTGCTCGGTGTCGACAAAGCCAGGGCACAGGCAGTTGATCTGCACGTTGCGCGGACCCCATTCGACCGCCAAGGTCTGCGACATGGCAATGACACCGGCTTTGGCTGCTGCAGAATGGACAGTGCCGGGCCCGCCGTACCAGGCATAGGCTGCGCTGATACTCAGCACCTTGCCCGAACCCTGGCGTAGCATGTGCCGCCCGGCGGCCATGGTGCAGTAAGCCGTCCCGTTGAGTACGATGTTGATCACAGCGTTCCAGCCGTTGGGCGAAATGTCTTCAGCACGGGACACAAAATTACCGGCCGCATTGTTGATCAAAACGTCAATGCGCCCAAGTTCGGCGACGACTCGGTCTATGGTGGCAGTGACATCCTGGGCCTGGCGGATATCAAGTGCGCAGGTCATCGCCTGACCACCGGCCGCCCGGATCTCGGCGGCCACCGCGTCAAGCAACTCGATGCGACGCCCGGTCAGCACAGGAATGCCGCCGAGCTGGGCCACACGGCGAGCAAAGCCGGCGCCGATGCCGGTACCGGCGCCTGTGATGAAGACCACCTTGGAAGCAAACGCGTCGTCCCTGAGCATAAGGCTAGCGAATGATGGGATGAATCAGCGGCTGGGTCTCACTGGCCATCGGCCAGCGGCTTTGGCGCGCGCCCGATCTTGGTCAGCGTGGCCGAGGCCTCAGCAAAAGCATTGTTGCCCGCCGGAACGCCGCAGTAGCAAGCAGCGTGAAAAATGATTTCCTTGATGTCTTCCTCGTTCAGGCCATTATTGAAAGCGGCCACGACGTGCAAATTGAACTCCTCCCAGCGACCCAGGGCGATCATCAGGGCCAGCGTCATGTGGGAGCGGGTGCGCAGATCAATTCCGGGCCGCGTCCAGACTTCGCCCCATGCGTAGCGAGTGATGTGGGCCTGCCACTCCTCGGTGAATGTGGTCCGTGCGTTGGTGGCTTTGTCAACCCAAGCGTCACCCAAAACCGAGCGCCGCTGCTTCATGCCGGCCTCATAGCGCTTGCGGTCAAGTTCTTCCATGAATCGCTCCTTTTGTGCGGGGGTCGAAGGGTTGCAACATTGTCACTCCAGTTTGATGAAGAACTGATGTGAGCTCTGCTTTTTTTGAAATTACGATAATTAGATTGCCGCATTACGGCTTTTTCAATAGGGATTTTACCTATTGTTGACTCACTTGAATTACAGAATTGTCTTAGTCATAATGAAATAATTATTTAAAGGAGACCGCCCATGACCGCCTCGATCGACTCTAAGCCTCTAGCCCCTGAGGGTGCGCTGGGACGCCGCCCCGTTCTGGCCTACCTGGCCGGCTCTTCCCTGTGGGCCACTTCGGCGCACGCCCAAATCAATGACAACTACCCGAGCCGGCCGATTAAAATGATCGTTTCCTTCGCTCCCGGCAGCGCCACGGACACCGTTGCGCGCGTCTTTGGTCAAAAGATGGCGGCCATACTGGGTCAGGCTGTTGTGGTTGAAAACCGACCTGGTGCAGTGGGGATCATCGGGGCCGATGCCGTGGCCAAGGCGCAAAACGATGGCTACACCTTGCTGGTGGGCACCAACACCACCAATGCTGCCGTGAAGGCGCTTGTCAAGACGGTGCCCTACGACCCCGAGAAGGACTTCACGCCCATATCGTTCCTGGGCGTTCTGCCCCAAGTTTTGATGGTCAACCCTGAGCGCCCGTTCAAAACCCTGGCCGAACTGCTGGCCCGGGCTCGCGAAAAACCCAATACCCTGACCTACTCTTGGACCAGTTCGGTGACGCGGGTATCGGCTGAGCTATTGGCCAGCATGGCCAAGGTCTCCTTCGTCAACGTGCCCTACAAAACCGGGGGCGCCGCCTTGACCGACCTGATCAGCGGACAGGTGGACTTCACCATCGTCGACACCATCGTGGCCCTGCCCCAGATCAAGGCTGGCAAACTGCGGGCACTGGCGGTAGCTTCGCCCGCGCGCATCTCGCAACTGCCGGATGTGCCGACAGTGGCTGAAGCGGCCAACTTGCCGGGCTATGAAATGATGGGGATTTTTGCGGCCTTTGGACCAGCCAACCTGCCGCCGAATGTGTTGGCCAAGCTCAACCAGGCGATTCGGCAGGCCGGCGAAGATCCAGATCTTCGCCGCACCTTTGCCCCCATGGGTCTGGACGTCCAGACCTCGACATCAGAGCAGTTGCGCACGCGCTTTCAACAAGAGGCGAGCAAATGGATACGAACGGCCTCTGGGGCCGGCATCGTACCCGAATAAGTCGCGGCTCAAGCGCCCAGGGCTTGCCGCAGCCGTGCGGCCAGATCGACCACGAGGCTGCCCATGCCCGGGGGGCAGTGTGGTCCCTGGCCCGATGCGTCGGCCAGACTCAGCTCCACGGCCATGATCGGGTGATCTTCAACCCCGCGCACGGTGGCAGCGCAGCGCAACCTAGCGTCATCCGGTTCGGGGGGTAAAAAGCAATGACCTTTTTCTTCGAGCTGCTGGAAAGATCGATAGATGGAGCCCAGCAAACCAGCCCCCGAACCGCCTTGCGACTCCAGCCGTTCGAACACGGCAGCGCGAAAGTTCATGGGCGAGCGCCACAGCAGAGCGTGCCCGGCGGCGCAGGTGGCCAAATCGCGCAGCTGCCCGATCCGACGCGACTCCATCGGCCCCGTCATGGTCAAGCAAACGCTGAAGTTGCGGTCGAGCGCATCGAGGCGCACGATCAGGCCGGGCTCGAGCATGGCACTGGAAAAAACCTCTGGCGCCAAGCTAACCGCCCGAACGCTCTCGGCTGCCGCACGCCCGAGCAGCAACACGCCGACATCCGGGGCATAGGAAGCACCGTCGTCCAGGACGCGCAGCATCCGGTAACCGGCCAGTGTTCGCAGCAGGCGCTCGGCCATAGCATTTTGGCAGCCCAGTTGCTGGGCCACGCGGGTGACGCTGAGAACCTGCTGCGAGGCCGACAGCATACGCATGATCTCAATGCCACGCGCCAGTCCGCTGGCCTCTTCGGTGACCGCATCGACCTTCAGGCTGGAGGCCTCTACCTCGCTGCGCGATCTTCTGGCCAAGAGTCACTCTCCTTTAGTCATACGTCCCGGCAGGGACGGCGGCTATCAGCGATTCAATATCGCGCCGCATGGTCAGAAAATCTTCCATCACGCGCTGTTGCAGCACGGTAGACGTGAATTGGGAGGTCGGGGCCGCTACCCCCAATGCAAACCGGGTCAGGCGGCCCTGTGACCACAGGCCTACCCCTAAACCATTGACGCCCGACTCCAGATTTTCGAAGCCTACGTAGACGCCTTCAGCGCTCAGCTGCTGCGACTCTGTCTGAAGTTGGGCGATGACCGATTTGGCACGCTCGCCCAGGCGCTGCGACAGTCTGGTCAGCACGTTATCTCGCTCGGCGGCCGAGGCCACCGCGAACCAGGCACGACCAACGGCCGACATGGCCAGCGGCAATCGTGAACCTTGGAAAATGCGCATGCTCAGCAGGCTGTCCTCACGCTGATAGGCTTCCAAGCAGACCATGGAGGTCTCATTGCGTTCGGTGATGATGGCCACGCCGCCGTGCTTCTGGACGAAAGCCTTGAGCGCCTGGCGCGCCTGCGCCAGCGGAGATGCACTGGCGAAGGCATCAAAACCGAGTGAAAGCGCTGACAGGGACAAGCGGTAGCGACCATGCCGCGGAGAAAAAAACAACAACCCCAAGGCCGTCAGCGAGTTGGTCAGCCGCGATACAGTGGGCCGTGGCAGGTCGCAACGCTCCGAGATGTCCTGGTTGGAGAGCCAATCGTTGCGCGGCACAAAGGCCTGCAATACGCTCAGCCCCCGGGCCAGCACCTTGACTTGCTCGGACCGGCTGTCAGAGTCTATGGGGGAAATCAGCGTATTGCTCAGCACAGTTGCCCTTGTTGTGACTGGTCAGTGCTGCTTGAATACACCAGCCAGATGACCTCGCACCCAATGTGGCGCATATTCGTTAACAACATCGATTTTGTCGGAAAAAGGGCTAAAGACTCCCGATTCGATCGGGTCGGTGACAAGACTGTGTGTCGACTCAACCAAGACCAGGTAGTCCAGGCGCGTGGGCTCGCCTGTTCTGAAGACCCGCACCTGCTTGACGCCCGCACAGCCTTCGTAACCCAGTCTGGCCAACCGAATCAGTTCAAGCTCTAATTCTAAGGTAACGCCCCGCAGCCTTATCAGCAGCAATCGAGCGAAAACCCCTGTGGCGGCTCGGCCGGGATAAACCTGTTCGCCGGCGGCTCGGTACTGGCCCCGCACACGGTTGAGCACCCGTTTGGACCAGGGGCTGAAGTTGTCGCCTGACACGTCCAGATAGCCGGGGGATTCAAGTACGCTGACATGCTCGAGGTCATAGACAGCCAGATAGCGCGGCCAGCCTTTGACGCAAACCATGCGCAGCCCGTTGATAAAACCGGGTATCGCCCGGCGCTCGGGCACATGCTCGTTGTCATACCAGTCGTTGAACTCCTCCTCCAGCACTGCGGGTGGCTCCATGGTCACCAAGAGAATTCCGTTCATGACTTTCCTTCAATGCTTATTGATTTTCAGGCGCCAGCCAAGCTCTGCAGAGACGGCTCGGCATTCGCGCTCCCCTCGGCGGCGATGCTTTGCGCCGCACGCAAGCCCATGACCCCGGCTTTGAGCAAACCACCGATATAACCCGTCTGAGGGCCGCCTTCGAGTCCACCCGTGCAGGCGCCGGCCGCATAAAGCCCCGGAACGGTGTTGCCGTCTTCACGCAGCACGCGCGCATCCCCGTCGATATGGATGCCGCCCATGGTGTAAGTGATGCCCGCGCACAAGGGGACTGCATAAAAAGGCGCCTGCACCAGCGGCAGGGCTAGATAAGGGCTGCTCGTCCTGCGGGGCTGGCCTGTCGGCATCACGCCGGCACGCAGCGCGGCGTTGTAGGTCGCCACTGTGGCTAGTGTGGCCGGCGGCAGCTGTGCACGTGCGCAAACTTGTTCGAGTGTGGGCTGACAAAAAATCGTGGCGCCGCCAATCACCAGATTGGGGTTGGGCGGCACCAACCTTTGCGTGGCAGGACCGCTCCAGGTGGCGTGGTCGAACAGCGCAAACGTGCTTAAGGGTTGCTCGAGCCTGGCCATGGCGTTGGCGATGAAGACGCCGCCCAAGCCTTCATCGACAAAACGCCGGCCCATACCGTCGACCACGATGCCGCTGGTGGCAATGGTGTCGATCATGGGGTAGGGCCAAAGCTGGTCCGAATGCATGGCGTCGCGGCTCAGCACATGGCCATAAAAGGCCTGCGGATGAATCAGAGCAGCACCTACATCTAGAGCCATGAGCAAGCCATCGCCCATGCCGGTGCCCGCTCCACGCTGCTTGATGGCAGCAGGATCGGGCGTTATATAGCGGCGCATCAATTCGGCATTGCCCTGAAAGCCGCCGTCAGCCAGCACCACGGCACGCGCTTGGTAATTGACGGTCCGCCCATCCGGCGCACTGGCCACCAATCCAACGCATCGACCGCCCCGAATCTGCAAACTGCGGGCACGCATGCCCAGGTGGATTTGCCCGCCCCTGGCCAGCAAGCCGGCACTGATGCGGCGCATCATTACGTCGCCGCCGCGGCCGGGCCACTGCAAGCCAGGGCGATTTTGTGGCGGTGGAGCCAGCGTCCACTTGTGATATTCATAGCCGCTGGCGGTGAGAAATTGCACGCCATGGCCCTGCAACCACCGCACCAGTTGGCGACCATCTCGAGCGACGGCCTGAACCTGCTGCGGGTTGGAAAAACCGCCCGTGGCCTTGTCAATGGCAGAGCACAACTCCTGCTCGGGCCGCATGACCTGTTGGTACGCGGCATGGATCACGCCGCCAGACATTCGGGAATTGCACAAGTAAGACGACTCGGCGCCTCTTTCGAGTACCACCGCCCGCAGTCCCAGTTCGCTGGCCCGCAGGCCAGCCGCTAGGCCGGCCAACCCGCCACCGACGATCGCCAGGTCAAAAAAGGGGCTTCCCATGTTGAGGCCGACGACCAGCAGGTTTGATCAGTCGTTCACCTGCGAATTGGTCGCAACGATGACCTTGCGCCATTTTTCGACTTCGCTGCGGATGAAAGCCTCTGCTTCGGCCGGCGTGGAGGGTTGCGGGACAGCGCCAAGTTTGATCAATGAGTTGACAAATTCGGGGTCGGCCAGCGCCTTGCGCGTCTCTGCGTTAAGACGCGTGACCAGCTCACGGGGCATCTTGGGTGGGCCAATCAGTGCATACCAGGTACTCGTCGTGTGATTGGGAACGCCAGACTCGATGGCGGTAGGCACATTGGGCGCCAGCACACTGCGTTGATCACTGGCAATGGCCAGCACGCGAATTTTGTTGGTATCAAGATAAGGCGTGACGGTGCCTATGCCTGTGACAATGAGTTGCACATCATTGGCAAGCAAAGCCATCATGCCTGGGGCTGCGCCCTTGTAGGGAATACGCTGCAACTCGATCCCGGTTGAACGCAAAAACAGCTCCGTGGCCAAATAGGTACCGCTGGCTGAGGTGGAATAGTTCATCTGCCCTTTTCTGGCTTTCGCGTAGGCGATGAACTCCTGCAAGGTCTTGACCGGCAAGGACGAATTGACAGCGATCACGTTCGGGATGTCACAGTACATGGAGATGATGGAGAAGTCAGATACGGAATCAATACCTGACTTCTTGAACATATGCTGATTAACCGCGTGCGCGGCCGATGCAAAGTACAGCGTATAGCCATCAGGCTCGGAGCGTGCCACGTTTTGCGAAGCCAGCAAGCTGTCAGCGCCTGTGCGCAAGTCCACGTAAACCGGGTTGTTGAGCTGGGCCGAAAGCCGCTGGGCCAGGGCACGACCCATGATTTCGGTGACGCCGCCGGCGGCAAAACCGACCACCAGCCGGATCGGCTTGTTGGGCCAGGATTGCGTTGCCGCAGACTGAGCGGCCGCCGGCATGGCGGCCGCCATGGACAAGACCAAGCCGGACAAAAGCACTTTGCCCAACTGTGTCAGCCGATGCGTGAAGGTAAATTTCATACGTTTCTCCTTTTTAAAGATCAAGTTTCAGGGGGTGAGAGACTCAAATGCGGCATTGCGGCCCGCAAGCCGCCCCGAGGTGAAAGCCCAGCCCAAATGGTGGCCATGGCCCTCGAGTACCAATCCACCTTGGCCAGTGGAGCCGGCGGCATACAGACCCGGTATGACCAGCCCTTCGCGATTGATGACCCGCAGTGATTCGTCAACCGCCAGTCCTCCATCGGTGAAGGTCACAAACAATCTGGCCGGCCCCAGCAAGACCCACGGACCCGCATGCAGGTGCGCGGGCGAGCCGTCAGCAGGGGGCGCGTCAGAGCGGCGCTTGTTGACCGCCTCAACGGCAGCCGTCAGCCTGGCCGGGTCCATGCCGGCCTTGGCCGCCAAACCGGCAATCGAGGTGTCGGTGTGAAACAAATCCGGCCGGTTGCTGCTGTAGTCGGCCAGGTAGGCGTAGGCCACGCCCGGGGCAGTGGAGATGTAGTTGGGCCACTGGACGAAGGCGTTGGCGATGCTGGCATCAAACAACACGTAGGCGCTGTGCTCGGTGCGTGCGCTCAGCAGGGCCTTGCGGTCCTGATTCCAATCGCTGATCAGTTCTCCGTCGGGCGCCACCATGATGGCGCCAGCCTTAAACAGGGCGTCAGACGGCTCCATCACGGTGACCAGAAACTTCATCAGAAAAGGGCGCAGTAAGGCCATTGGCAAGTTGTCCATGCAAAACTTGACAAAGCGCGCCAGCGAGGTCGAAGCGGGTAGCGCCTCGGCCAGGCTGCGGCGCGGGGGCGGTACGAAGCGCACACCGATGTGTGCCAGATGCCCGTTGATGATGTAGGCTCCCAGGCGCTGGGCCATGGTGTGCCCGTCGCCCGTGCTGTAGATGTTGATCGGGGCAATGCGGGCGGCCGATTCGGAAATCAATTGCTGCTTGAGTTCCTTGCTGGCGCTGTAATCACCGCTGGCCAACACCACGGCACCCTTGGCCCGGATGCGCAGCTCAGCGCCCGAATCATCGTCAGCGACAACGCCGCAAACCCGGCCACCTTCTTCGATCAGATCAGTCACGCGCACACCGGTGCGGATCTCTACCCCGAGCCGAAGTGCCTCCTTGCGGCAGTGCGCAATGTAGGCGCGCGAGTTGGGAATCACGTTGTGCATGCGCGGTTGACGGTGGGGTGGCTCGGGCATGGGTCCAAAAAACTGCACGCCCAAACCAATAAGCCAGCGCAAGGTATCGGGCACGCGGCTGGTCAGGATTTGGCGCAAGCCCGGGTTGTCCTCGCATTGGAGGTGCTGGGCAAACTTGGGGATGTCTTCGAAGTGGCCAGAGGGCGCGTCCTTGATCCCTTTAGCAATCTGGTGTGGCGTGGCCGTGGCGCTGATAGAGCCGATGGACCAGGCTGTAGTGCCGCCGAGTTGGGGCGCCTTTTCTAGCAAGATCACGCGTCTGCCCACCGAGGCTGCCTCGATGGCCGCTGCCAGCCCGGAACCGCCGCCGCCGACAACAATCACATCGGGTGCCTGCTCCATTTGTTGTGTCGATTGCATCAACTCCCCTATTGGTATAAATCTGCCAGCCCGCAGCGCAGCCAGTCCACGCCCTAGCTCAATTAGAGGGGGCGCCGGTCTGTGCACGCAGAGCATCGCCTGCGCAACGCCTGCCACGCCAGCGATCAGCCCGATCCGCAAACAGGGACGCAATCCGATTCAAGAATCCGAGTCTCATATGCGTTTGCCTCAAGATTGCCGACCACTCAACATTTTGGACTTGGGTGTTTTAAAATGAAATTCATCTTATTGCTATTGCAAAATAAAGCAACCCATGGTTTTCCCGAATGAAGTCATAATTAATTGTGATTTCAATGAAGTGGAATTACTATTGCTTTTATGAAATACGAGAAATTAATGGGCGCCAGGAGAGCAGGCGCGGAAGGGCCCCAGACATGAGCCAAGAGATTTTGATCGAGCGGCGGGACGGGGTGGCCACCATCACTCTGAACCGCCCTGAGGTCCGCAACGCCCTGTCATCCTGGGCCAACCAGCGACTCTACGAGCTTTGGGGCGAACTCGACGCCGATTCTGCGGTGCGGGTCATTGTGCTGACCTCGGCCGATTGCGGCACCTTCTGTGCCGGGATGGATCTCAAAGAAGCAGCACAAATCCGACTGAGCACCGGCAAGGATGTCTTGCAAACCCTCAAGGATCCGATGTACCAGCGGATGCGGACCGTTCAAAAGCCACTCATCGCCGCCATGACAGGGCATTTCACAGCCGGGGGTATGGTTTTGTGCCTCAATTGCGATTTGCGCATCGGATTGGCCGGCACACAGGGCGGCATCACAGAGTCCAAGCTCGGACGCGGCTCGCCCTGGGCCACGCCACTGCTGTGGATGCTGCCCGAACCAGTGGTCAGCGAGATGGTGCTGACGGGCGAACTGATGCCGGTGGAAAGGCTGCACCAACTGGGGTTTATCAACCACGTGGAGGCCAGCCCCGATGCGGTTCGCGCTCGCGCCCGCAAAATGGCAGAGCGCATCCGCGACAACGCCCCCATGAGCGTGAGCGCGGGCAAGCGCAGCATCCGCTCAGCCATGGCGCTGGGCAGCGAGCGCGGGTTTGTGGAAGCCCTGGAACACTACCGCGCCGTTTATGCCAGCGAGGACGCACAAGAGGGTCCGCGTGCCTTCGCCGAGCGCCGCGCGCCGGTCTGGAAAGGCTGTTAAAACTGTGGACTCAAGGGCTGCGCCCCTTCGACTGCAGGTCCTGCTGCAGCCGCTGCACATTGGCCCGGTGGTGCTTTCCAATCGCTTCGCAATGGCGCCCCTGACCACCAACTTCGCCACCGAGCAGGGTTTGGTGACACAACAATTGGTCGACCACCTGGAGGCCAGGGCGCGCGGCGGGTTTGGGCTGGTGATCACTGAAAACCTAGGGGTACATGCGTCAGGGCGGGTGATGCCCCGCATGGCCATGGCCGACCGCGACGAATGCATCGAAGGGCTGACCCGCCTGGCACGCGGCATCCAGAGCCACGGTGCGCGGGCTTTTGCCCAAATTTCGCACTGCGGGCGTCAGTCGCGAAGCAAATTCACGGGCCAGTCACTGCGCGCGCCCAGCGCCATCGCTTGCCCGGTCAACAGGGAATTGCCGCAAGCGCTATCAGGCGACGAGGTGTCGCAAGCCATTCAATGGTTTGTAGATGCTGCGCACCGTGTCGAGCAAGCGGGCTTTGACGGGGTCGAACTTCATGGCGCGCACGGTTATTTGATTGCAGGCTTCCTGTCAGCCTACTCCAACCAACGCCAGGACGAGTATGGCGGAACGCTCGAAAAACGCGCCCGATTTCTACTAGAGATAGTGCGCGGCATCAAGGCGCGCTGCCGGCTGGCGCTGTCGGTGCGGATCTCGGCAGATGAACTGGTGCCGCACGGCAACACCCTGACAGAGACGGCGCAGCTGGCACGCTGGCTACAAGACGCCGGCGTGGATGCGCTGTCCGTCTCGGTGGGAGTCTATGAAAGCTTCAACGCTATGTCCATGGTGGCCGGTGAGACCCCGGGCCAATGGTTACCCCTGGCTGCGGCTATCAAGCAACAGGTGAGCATCCCGGTTATGGGGGTCGGTCGCATTCACGAGGCGGCCTTGGCCGAGCAGGCGATACGCGCCGGCTGGTGCGATCTACCCTTGTTCGGCCGCAGCGCGATCGCTGACGCCGAGCTGCCCCGAAAAGCAGTGGCGGGCCAAGCGCACACGACCTTGCTGTGCCTGGCCTGCAACGTCTGCCTGGGCCGCTCAGCAAGGCCCGAAACACTTTGCCCCATGAGCCCGCAGGTCGGGCGCCAAGCCTGGTTCGACCAGGTGCTGTGCGCGCCTTCGCGCCAACCGCGTCGAATAACGGTCGTGGGCACGGGATTGATCGCTCTGACGGCCGCCTGGGTGGCCGCCCGGCAGGGCCACCAAGTCAGTGTCGTCGATGCGCAGCCGGCCGGCGGACTTCAGGGGCTGCGCGCCAGAGTACCGCAGCAAGCAAGCTACTCGCGGGCCCTGGCTGCTGCGCGTTGGCGGGCTCAGTCAGCTGGCGTGCAGTGGCAATCGTCCAAAGACCAGCTGCCGCCAGGCGACGAGTTCTGGGTTGAACGTGCAGCCCCAGCCTCGCGCAGCCCACAGACCTTGCAGGGCATCGAGGCTTTGGTGCTACAAAGCATCGGTGGCAATATCCCTGCCTCGATTCACGTTGAGAAGGACTTGGCCCTGGATGCCCACCCCGGCTACCGTGCGCTTTATCGCCGACACTTTGCCGAACTGGGCGTTCCTGTGGTGCAGGACGGCTTGGCGACAGAGACCCTGGCCGACGAAGACAATGCAAGGCGGGCTTCTGACTTTGGGATAGACCCTGCCAGGATCACCCGCTGGATAGAAGACTGTTACGAACCCGACCGTATGACCCTCCGGTTGAACGAGTTTCTCGTGCAACTTGTCCAGCCCGAAAATTCCAGTACGCAAAGGAGAACGTGATGACAGCCAGCCAGCCCAAACGCTTCGGCCTCATGGTGCCAGCCAACAACACCACCATGGAGCGCGAAATCCCTATTTGGACTGACGAAGGACACTGTCGTGTCATTCGCATCCCGCGCCCCTTGGGCCTACTGACGCAGCAAGACATTCCCGCCTATGTCGAGCTGGCGCTGCAGTTGTCCTCACAGTACCTTGAAGACCCGGTGGATGTGGTGATCTACGGCTGCACGGCAGCAGGTATTTTGGCGGGCCCCGAAAAAGACACCGAGATCGGCCGCAAACTTTCGCAGCGTACCGGAAAACCTGTTGTCACTACCGCCACATCCACAGCCCGCTGGCTGCAAGATAAGCAACTCAAGCGCATAGCGCTGTTAACGCCTTACAGCGATGCAGTCAATCAGAGTCTGATCGCCTTTTTGCAAGCCTTTGGCATAGGTGTAGAGGCGCTGCACAGCATGCAGGCGCGCGATACCGAGGCTCTGGGAGCCATCACGGGCGAGCAGGTGGGTGATGCGGCCAGGACCCTGATGAATGATCGCTGCGACGGCATGTTCATTGCCTGCTCACAACTGCCTACGGCTGGTGTTCGCGAAGCGCTGCAGGCGGAGTTTGGCCGACCGGTAGGCTCTTCGATCCACGCCACTGCGTTCTACGCCATGCAGGCCGGCCAGGGGCATCCGGCACCATGAGTGCGACGCCGTCAACTGGGACCATCCTTTTCGATGCGGTTGAGGCTGCGCGTACCGACAGCATCGAATTCGATGACTGGCATGGCAACGACCACCTGGGCGCGCTAGGCCGGCTGCTGCCCGGGGCCACAGAGCGCCGCTACGCCAGCGCACCACGTGCCTGCATGACCTCGATCTTCGAGCTTGGGGTCAACGCGCCGACTACCGAGCAGATGCTGAGCATCGAGCGAGACACCGCCCCGTCAGCGCAGGATCGTGAGCGATTTTTGGCCTACCCCCTGAGCACGCAGCACAGGCCAAATGCGAATAACTGGATCGAGGCACGGATCGCTTACCCCGTGTTCTTTGCCGTGCCACCTCAAGAAGCGGGCGAGTTCAATGACTGGTACGAGCAAGAGCATCTGGGTATTTTGTTTGGTTGTGCCAGCTGGCTGGCGTGCAGGCGCTTTCAAATTACCGACGCACACCCGAGAGGGTGGACTCACCTGGCGCTGCACTACCTGGCTGATGCCAGCGCCCTGCGATCACCCGAACGCACCACAGCACGCTCGACCCCCTGGCGCGCCCGGCTGGCCCTGAGCCCCTGGTTCAAGGGCGACTACAGGGTGCTGCACAGGTTGGCTTGAACAGGAGAAATGATGAGTTCTCAACACAAGGCACTGGTGATTGGCGGTCTGGGTGTGACCGGCAGCTACATCATCAACGAGTTGCAGGCCCAAGGCGGCTGGGACGTGACGGGCGTGGCGCGCAGCGCACCTGCCGCGTCCTCGACAATCCCTTTCATATCGGTGGACATCAGCGAACAGCAGGCCTGCCACGAGGCACTGTCGGTCTTGCAGGGCGTCACCCACATCTTTTTCTCGGCGCGTAACGACAAGGGCGACCATCAGCAGCAGTCCCAGTACAACCTCAAAATGCTCAGCCACGTGGTCGAGGCTGTTGATCACCCGGGGAACCGCCTGCGACATATTCACTTGATGCACGGAATGAAAGCCTACGGCAACATGCTAGGCCCCTTCAAAACGCCAGCCGAAGAGACGGACCCACGCGTGCCCTTGCCGCTGACCTACTACGCACAGGAAGACTACGTGATGGCGCACCAGCCCTCCCGCAGCTGGGCCTGGTCGAGTTTGCGTCCGGGCGGAGTTTGCGGGATGACGCTGGGTTACTCGGGCAACATCGTGACCATCCTCGGAATTTACGGGAGCATTTGCAAGGCCATGGGCTGGCCGCTTTGGTTTCCAGGCTCTCCCGCCGGCTTTGATGTTCTGCGCCAGGTCTGCAATGCCGACGTGCTGGCCAAGGCTGCCGTTTGGGTATCGACCCGCGATCAGTGCGCCAATCAGGCCTTCAATGTGCACAACGGCGACGTGTTTCGCTGGCGCCATTTGTGGCCGCAGATTGCGCGATTCTTTGACATCGAGCCAGCCGGCGTGGTCAACCTGAACTTACGCGATCTCATGAAAGACAAAGCCCCCGTCTGGGAACAGATCGTCAAGAAACACCAGCTCAAGTCACTGGCGCTCGAGCAAATGGTTTCTTGGGACTACGCGCAGGTGTTTCACAACCAGTGGGACTCCTTTGCCAACGCCAATCGACTGCACCAAAGTGGTTTCCGGGAAAGGGCCGACACCGCCCAATCCATGATGGGCTATCTTCAGCAATTGCGGCAGGAACGTATCATTCCCTGAAACGAGACCAAGCTTTGAAACAGACGGGCTGATGTGAAAGCAATTCGATGAGCCACTCTAGCTACCCGGACCAACATCTGCTCCGGCTGGAAGATTGCACCCCTATCCTGTTCGACTGCATCGAGGCAGGTCCGCCGCAAAGTCTGGAGCTCGATATTTGGCATGCCATGCAGCATCTGCCGGTCAACTCCAACGATCGGTCACTGCGTCGCTATGCTGCCCCCGCACATGCTGGCTACATTTTCATCCAGGAGCTCGGACACGAGGAGCTAACGGCGCTGGCCCAGTTCGAACTAGCGGCTCCCGTTCCTGCCGCTCTTAGTCACCATATCCGCTGCCTGGGACATCCTCTGGGCGGCGCCCGCCGGCGCGACTGCGGCTCAACCCCGCTGGACGCCGGCTACGCATACCCGATTTTTTTCAACGTGCCCCAAGCTTGGCAAGCGCAGTTCAACGACTGGTATGACAGCGAGCATATCCCCATGCTGCTCGCTTGTCCGCAGTGGCTGATGTGCCGACGCTTCCGGCTGGAAGAGATCGCCGGCTGCCCATGGACACACATGGCGCTGCACTATCTTTCGGATTTGAGCGCCCTGCAATCGCCCGAGCGAGCCGAGGCTCGCTCCACGCCCTGGCGACTGGCGCTCGATCTTCAGCCCTGGTTCACCTTCACCCACCGCTTAGGTCTGCGGCTGGCTTAACGGTTGTCCAGTTCGAAACCCTTGCAACTCAGCTACGCGAGCTTGTAGGGCAAAGTTAGTTTTTTATAAATTTCAGCGTCATGCGATCGCTCGCGCCAAAGGGCTGGTACTTGATCCTGTCGCGGTGTCTTGCCGCTTAACTTGCCGCTGATCATCCGGGGGGAATCTTTAAAGTGAGATATGACAGATCATGCAGGCTGCGTGCACGCAAGTGCGATTAGGCGATCCAGTCTGGCTGCACTACCCAGGCCCCTGCACTCCGAAACAAGCTCCGCATACTGCGCCGGGCCCGTGGGAACAATGTCTCCAACGGGTAACAGCCTTTGGGCAAGTGTCTCGAAGTCAAAGATGAATTCGCTGCCCGAGCCTTCGAGGGTGTGCGCTACGCCGTTATTTGTATAGATAGTTACTCGCGGCGCAAACAGTGGCTGGGAGTGAGATGGAATCACACGGACTCGCGCCATCATTTCCGCAAGCCCCTCCGGATCGGGTTCGCCGATTCCACGCTCCACTTGCTTAGTGACCGGAAAAGAGCGTCGGAGCACGCCATAAGCCGCGTAGTAGTGCGGTCGTTCACGCCCAGGCCCGTCGTCCGTACGTCGCGATGGGAAATCCGGGCTTGGATACAGAGTCTCCAGCCAGTTGACCATGCACTCGATTCGCTCCACGTCTTGCGGCTCGATACCGTCACGCATACAAAGTTTGGCAGTGACGTCCACATGGGCGATGTTGTAGCCAGGCGTGGAGTAGATGCGGTAAAGCGTCTCCAACATGCGCCACTGCTGTCCGAGCCCACGGGTGATTTGAGAGAGGTCTGCCTTGCGCTCGCCCGTAAAACTGTGCGTCAACCGGCCATCGTTACCCCCAGCATAAGCGTGGTAAAAGCCCGCTTCGCCCTCAAGGGTGGTCTCGCCACCGCGCCCTCCTTGCCGAGCTATAGCCACTGCGAGCAGCGCATTACGTACGGCGCCTCCTTCGCGCATGGCCCTTCCCCCGCTGCGGGCGCTTTCAAGGTTGCCAGCAGCCAGACTGACGCATTGCGCGATGGTGCTGTGGATCTGCTCACTGGAAAGGCCCATGATCTTCGCCGCCGCCACGGCCGCCCCGAAGATGCCGAAAACAGGCCCTGCATGAAAGCCCCGAGACATTAAAGTGGGCACGAAGTCAGCAGCCATGCGCTGCATGACCTCGTAGCCAGCGACAACGCCTACAAGGTAATCAGCACCAGAACATTCGGTTGCCTCAGCTGCTGCAAGTGCGGCCGGCAAAACCGCACAGCCCGGGTGGGTCACCATGCGGAAGGTGTCCCACTTGCCACCGCAAAGCATCATCTCAGCGTTGACGAACGCAGCACCAACCCGAGTAAGGCGGTGCCCATGGCTAAGAACCGTTGTGGTTCCAAAGCCGCCTCCTTCAATCTCGTCGATAGTACGCAGTGCCTGCTGTGTTTCCGGGAAATTAGCCCCCAGCAGAGCGGATGTTAATCCCTGCAAGGTCACGCCAAGTGCCCGGTCACGCACTTCGAGAGGGAGCGCGTCGTAGTCAAGCGCAAAAACCCAATCAGCCAACTGCCTGCTCAGACTGGACATAACAATAACTTGTCTTGTTGTTGAAAAATTTTTCTACGGCGCCGCATTCGCACCACCGTCGATGGGGATGATCGCACCGCTAACATAAGCGGCCCGTGCCGATGCAAGGAAGACAGCCATCGATGCAACGTCCTCTGGCTGTCCAAAGCGGCCCAGAGGGATGCGTGACACGCCCTCGAATCGCTGCTCATCTAATGACTTGCCGGCAACTTTCGCCTTGACACTCAACGATGCCAAGAGGCGATCAGTCTCGGTGGGGCCGGGATTGATGACGTTCACGCGTACGCCCTTTGGACCCCATATTTTTGCAAGCGATGCCGACACAAGAAGCAGTGCCGCATTAGCACCACCGCCTGCCATGTGGGTAGGGCTAGGAACCTTACCCGCAATACCCACGATGTTTATCACCACGCCGCCACTGCGTGCCGCCATGCCGGGCACGACAGCATCGATCGTATTCAACATCGGCACGTACTTGTCTTGCATTCCCTGGATCCAGCGACCACTTTCGGTACTGTCGGGGCTGTGGTGCTTGGAGGTTCCAGCGGAATTAACGAGAATATCGATGTGCCCGAGTGCAGCCTCCACGCGAGCCACGCCCTGTTGCAAGGCATGGGTATCGTTCAGATCGATGCTCTCCGAATGCACCACGTGCCCCTCAGCCTGTAGGGCGCGAACCGCGGTGTTCAGGGCGTCTGCGCTCCTTCCAGCGATCGCCACCCGCGCACCCTCGGCTGCGAAGGCCATGGCACAAGCTAGCCCGATACCCCGACTTCCACCGGTAATCAGAACCACCTTGCCTTGCAGCTCAAGTTCCATATGCTTCCCTCGAGCTCAGAAGAAATAGCAAAAGTGTCAGTCGCCGACGATCTTGGCTGAGCGAATAACATCACCCCATCGCTCGATTTCCTGCTGCACGAAGCGCCCCATTTCGGCTGGAGAACTGCCGATAGGCTGGACGTTCAAGTCCTGTAGTCGACCCACGACGCTGGGCTGCTTGAGGATCTCAGCGATCCATCCCGAGAGCTTCGAAGCAACCTCAGGGGGGGTCTTGGGTGGAACCACAAAACCGTACCAAACGACAGACTGAAATCCCGGGATGATTTCCGACATGGTCGGCACGTCCGGCAAGGCCGGGTTGCGCACTTCGGTACCTACGGCCAGCGCCCGCAGTCTCCCCCCCTTAATATGCGGATAGCTGGTGCTCAGCTCGGTGAACATGAAGTCGGTTTGGCCCTGCAGCAACCCGGTGAGGGCTGCTGCGCCCCCCTTGTAAGGCACATGAAGGATGTCGGAGCCAGACTGAGCCTTAAATTTTTCGGTGGTGATATGGACCGTGGTGCCGAGGCCGCCGGTGCCGTAATTAAGCTTTCCAGGGTTCGCTTTCGCGTAATTAATAATATCTCGCACCGACTTGTAGGGAGACTCGCTGCGCACGATGAGCACATTTGAAATGGAGGCGACCAGCGAAACCGGAACGAACACGGCAGGATCGAAGGTCATCTTGGCATAAATTAGCTTATTCAGCGCGATCGGGCCCGCCGCGGAGAACATCAACGTATACCCATCGGGGGCTGAACGCGCAACATACTCTGCTCCGACATTGCCAGAGGCGCCTCCTGCACGATTCTCAACGATAACGGATTGCCCTGACTTCACACGCAATTGATCCGCCAATATGCGGGCAATGGCATCGGTGGCTGCGCCGGGAGCGACCGGCACCACGATGCGAATAGGTCGATTCGGAAAATCATCCTGCGCCATGGGAGCAGATGACAGGCTAAGCGCCACAGCCGCTACTGAGCAGAGCAGCACTACACGCCGGGACAAAAGTTGTCTCATGAGAATCCCTAATTTATTGATTTAATAGAAAGAGGCGAATTTCAAACGCATCTTCAGTATGAAGTCTTTGATGGGCCGTTGTTCCCCGTAATTACCCTAAAAATTCTGCAACGACACTCCGCTTGGGCGATTTTGTACGCCACCTCAGTCGAAAACTTTACCGCTGCGGCACGGCGCGAAGCCCTCAAGACGCGCGACATTTTGCAGGCCGCGCGCAAGCCGACCTAGGGCCAACGCGCCTTGAATTTGTCACGCCGCCGCGCTATGCTTTGGTCATGTCCATGAGCCCGCTTGATTCAGTCCGCTTTGCCCGCCAGGTCGGCTTTGGCCTGGCGCCGGACGAAGCCACCCCCGACGATCCGCTAGCCTGGGCCCAAGCCCAGCTCGACAAAGCCCCGCCCGTGGCTTTTCTGGCCGACAGAAAGGGCGCGCTGATGACCGGCCTGCCCGAAAACCTGCGCCTGGTGCACACGCAAGCCGAGGCCACGAAAGCGATGCAAGGTCATTGGGACGCCGAAAAAAACAGCTTTGAGCAGTCACGTAAATTGCCACGCCCCGAGTGGGAAAAACTGCGTTACGAAACGGTGGACCTGCCCTATTGGCGCATGACGCCCTGGCAAGAGGTGCTGGCGCGTGGCGCCATGGCCGTCAACGGCCCGGCCCCTGTGTTTGAGCGTTTCTGGCACTTCTGGACCAACCACTTCACAGTGGCGCCAGCCACCAACAATATCAACGCCATGGTCGGGCCTTACATGCGCATGTTGCGCGGCCACATGAGCGGCCACTTTCGCGACATGCTGTTTGAAGCGGTCACGCACCCGGCCATGGTGCTGTATCTGGACAACGCCATCTCCACCGGCCCACGCTCTCAAAACAGCCGGAACGAAGTCAGCAAGAACGGCAAAGCCAAGCACAGCATCAACGAAAACCTGGGGCGCGAGCTGTTAGAACTGTTTACGCTCAGCCCGGCCGCCGGCTACAGCCAGGCCGACGTGGCGGGCGCCACCTTCATCCTGACCGGCTGGGGCGTGCACAAGCCCTCAGACACCTGGAACAAATCCGGCGCGCCCTATGGCAGTTACTTTGACTTTGGCCGGCATGAGCCGGGCAGCCACAGCGTGTTGGGCAAGTCTTACAGCGCGTTTGTGCGCAACGACGGCAAGCTCAACGACCTGATTGATGACTTGGCCGCCCACCCCGCGACGGCGCAGCATATTTGCCTCAAACTGGCCACCGCTTTCATCGCCGACGAGCCACCCCCTGAGGCTGTGGCGCGGCTGGTGAAAGTATTCACACAAAGCAAAGGTCATCTGCCCAGCCTGCACAAGGCGGTGGTGGCCGAGGTGGCACTGGCAGGCGCAGCCTCTCGCAAATTTCTGCTGCCCGAAAGCTGGCTCTGGAGCATTTACCGCGTGGCGGGCGCAGAGCTGCCCGTGGTGCCGCCGCTGCGCGAACTGCGCGGCGAGCGCCTGAACGACATCCTCACTGAGCTGGGTCAACCGGTTCATTATTGTCCGCAGCCCAATGGCTGGTCGCTGCAAAGTCGGGACTGGATTTCCAAAGAAATGCTAGACCGGCGCGTGCGCTACGCCTTTCAGTTTGTAGCGCGTGTGCGCCAACCAGGCTCGCTCACCCAGGTGCTGCTGCGGCAGCAAGGCCAGGGGCCGCTGGCGCAACAGTTACGCACGGCGGCCGCCACCGCCGAAGGCCCGGAGAGGCGCGGCATCTGGGCCGCTTACCTGACCTCACCCGACATGTTGTGGAGCTGACGCCCATGCAAAGAAGACATTTTCTGGGCGCCGGCGCCAGCCTCACTTTAGTCGGCCACCCCTTGTTGGCGGCGGCGCAAAGCAGCAACACGTTTGCACAGCGCCGCCTGCTGGTCTTGATGCTGCGCGGCGGCATGGACGGCCTGTGCGCCATACCGCCGACCGGCGACCCCCGATTGCAAGCGCTGCGCGCCAACCTGGTGCCGGCCAAGCTCTTGCACGGCAATGACTTTTTTGGCGTGCACCCGGCGCTGCCCACTTTGGCGGGCTTGATGGCCCAGGGCCAGGCTGTGGCCGTGCATGCCACCGGCTTTGGCTACACCGGCCGCTCTCACTTTGAAGGCCAGGACATCATGCAAAGCGGCGTGGTCAAACCCTATGCTTCAGCCTC
>CAMBWM010000003.1 GCA_945871335.1 Polaromonas sp. YR568
TCGCTGGCGGTGCCAGGGCGGTCATGAAAACAGTGGTGAACCATGTCGCGCTCCATGCGCAGATCGTCGGCCAGACTCATCTGGCGGGCTCGGCGAATCTGCTCCAGGGTGACATGCAGCATCATGGGTGAACGCTTGCGCAGAAGTGCCGCTGTTTTTTGAGCCCAGCGGTCGTCCTTGGCTTTTTCAAGTGCGTCCACGATGTGCTTGACGCGCAGCAGTGAGAAAAATCCGTCAATGTGGGCATCGGGTCTGATCAGCTCAGTATTTTTGGGGCCAACCTGCAAAGCCAGCCATTCTTCTACCTGTGCACGATTTGCAAAAGTTTGCGTACCCAATGCGGCCCACAAAGCGGCTTGTTGCGCGGCTTCGATTTGAACGTCTGCCAGACCGTATTGAAGTGCTTGTTGCGCCGCAATCACTTCGCCCGTGAGTGCCAGGTATTCGCCTATGTGGCCGGGACAACGGCTGAGAAAGTACCCGCCGCCCACATCGGGGAAAAGGCCAATGATGGTTTCAGGCATGGCCATGCGGGTGTGCTCGGTGACCAGGCGAAGGCTGGCACCTTGGCTGATGCCCATGCCGCCGCCCATCACTACGCCATCCATGAAGGCGACAAATGGTTTGGGGTAATGGTGGATCAGGTGGTTAAGCCGGTATTCTTCAGTAAAAAAATCATCCAGCGAGTTGTCGCCAGCCAACGCCGCCTGGTGAAAGTAGCGTATGTCACCACCCGCACAAAAGCCGCCAAACAGGCCGTCTGGTGAACCAGGTTTGCCCAGCTTGTTGGTGCCACGAATGGCCACCACTTGCACGTCAGCATCTTGCGCAAACGCTTCAAGCGCAGTCTTGAGCGCACGCACCATGTCTAAGGACATGGCATTGAGTGCTTTGGGCCGGTTCAGGGTGATGAGGCCGGCATGACCCTGGCGCTCGACACGAACATGTTCGGCCGGCTCAGCTGTGTTCAAGTGTTCTTGCATGTCCTTGCTGTGATCCTCATCAGCTGCGTTGACGCCAGCCGAGCAATTCATTGGCCATCAGTGCGCCAAGGACCAGCGCGCCGCCTGTGAGCACATTGGTGCCGGGCACCTCGCCGGCACCCAACCAGGCCAGCAAAATACCAAAAATAATTTCAAGCAAGGCCAGCAATGCAATTTCCGGCGCTTTGAGCACGCTGGCACAGCGCACCGACAGCACGCAAGGAATCGCCAACTGCACCAGGCCCAGCATGGCCAGCAGAGCAATGTCGTGCGCCGTCGCTGTGAGTGGCAGGGCCAGTGGCAAGGTCACCAGCGATGAAATGAAAGCGCCAACCATCACGGCCGGCACCAGATCTACCTTGTCGCCCTGCGCCTGGCTGCGCTGCACCACAGTCCAGTTGACGGCTCCAGCCATGGGCACCAGCAGCGCGACAAGGGTGCCTGCCAACTGGGAACCGTCCCCGTTGGACTGCAAATCCCCACCAAACATCCAGCCGATACCCAACCCTGCGACGGCAATCGCTAGCCAAGTGCGCATGGCAATACGGTGACCAATAACAATACGCGCCAACAGTGCGGTTAAAAAAGGACCAACGGCCAGTGTTACCAACACATTCGCTACGGAGGTCAGGGTCAGCGCCATCATGAAAGCTGTGAACATGAAGCTCCAGCAAACGCCGGAGATCCAAAGTGAACGGCCGCCATGACGAATCCGCGAAAAAACCTCACGACCTTGGAAAAGCGGCAAGATCACCAGCAAAGATAGCAAGGTAAAAAAGCTGCGCCAGAACGTCACCTCAAAGCTGCGAGCGCTCTCCAGATGACGCGTTACCACGCCTGCGATTGACCACATCAATGTGATTGCCACCATCAGCAAGACGGCGCGACTGTGGGTCAGTTTCATCGCTGAGATGCAGCCAGAGGGTTTAACGACCGGCGCGCTTGCGCTCGCTTTCAGTCAGGTGGCGCTTGCGCAAGCGGATGGACTTGGGCGTGATCTCGACCAACTCGTCGTCCTCGATGAATTCGACGCCGTATTCCAGCGTGCAATCAATCGGCGGCGTGATCTTGATCGCGTCTTCCTTGCCAGAAACGCGGAAGTTGGTCAGCTGCTTTGTGCGCGTGGCGTTAACCACCAAATCGTTGTCACGGCTGTGGATGCCCACAATCATGCCTTCATACACAGGATCATTGGCCTTGACGAACATGCGACCACGGTCGTCGAGCTTGCCCAAGGCGTAAGTGAAAATTTCACCGGCGTCCATGGAAATCAGCACGCCGTTCTTGCGCCCGCCAATGTCACCTTTGTGTGCTTCGTAGCTGTCAAAGATGTTGGAAATCAGGCCTGAACCACGGGTCAAGTTCAAGAATTCATTGGTAAAACCAATCAGGCCGCGCGCTGGAATGCGGTACTCAAGGCGCACGCGACCACGTCCGTCCGGCTCCATGTTCACCAGTTCGCCCTTGCGCTCGCCCAGTGCTTGCATCACGCCGCCCTGGTGTTGCTCTTCGATGTCGGCTGTGACCAGCTCGATAGGTTCGTGCTTTTCACCCTTAACATCGCGGAACACAACGCGTGGTTTGGACACAGCCAGCTCATAGCCTTCGCGGCGCATGTTTTCCAGCAGGATGGTCAGGTGCAATTCGCCTCGACCCATGACTTCGAAGATACCTTCTTCGTCGGTTTCCTTGACGCGCAGCGCCACGTTGTGTTGCAGCTCTTTTTGCAGGCGGTCCCAAATCTGACGGCTGGTGACGTACTTGCCTTCGCGGCCGGCCAGCGGGCTGGTGTTGACGCAAAAATTCATGGTCAGCGTAGGCTCATCCACCTTGAGCATAGGCAGCGGCATCGGGGTCGTCGGATCAGTGATGGTCACGCCGATACCGATGTCGGTCAGGCCGTTGATCAGCACAATCTCGCCGGGACCGGCTTCGGTGGCTTGCACGCGCTCCAAGCCCTGAAAGGTCAACACCTGGTTGATGCGCCCTTTGACAGCTTTGCCGTCCGAACCCTCCATCACCACGACGTCCATCATGGGCTTGATAGTACCCTGGCTGATACGGCCAACGCCGATGCGACCCACAAACGTCGAGAAATCAAGCGCAGATATTTGCAGTTGCAATGGTGCTGCCGGATCACCCTTTTGGGCCGGCACGTGGTTGAGAACGGTGTTGAACAGGGCCGACATATCGGGGCCCCACTGCTCACCGGGTGCGCCCTCTTCCATCGAAGACCAGCCATTGATACCGGATGCGTAGACGACCGGGAAGTCGAGCTGTTCGTCAGTGGCGCCCAATTTGTCGAACAAGTCAAACGCAGCGTTGACCACGAAGTCAGGGCGGGCACCGGGCTTGTCCACTTTGTTAACCACCAAAATGGGTTTCAGACCCAGGGCCAGGGCTTTCTTGGTCACGAAGCGCGTTTGCGGCATGGGGCCTTCCTGAGCGTCGATCAGCAGCACCACGCCATCGACCATTGAAAGCGCGCGCTCGACTTCGCCACCGAAGTCGGCGTGGCCGGGGGTGTCCACAATGTTAATGTGCGTGCCTTCCCAGGTTACTGCGCAGTTTTTAGCCAGGATCGTGATACCACGCTCTTTTTCAATGGCGTTGTTGTCCATCACTGTGTCAACCACTTTTTCGTGCTCGGCAAAGGTGCCTGACTGGCGCAGCAGTTGGTCGACCATGGTTGTTTTGCCGTGGTCAACGTGGGCAATGATGGCGATGTTGCGTATCTGTTTAATGGTCATGGTTCGCTTTCTAAAACTTCTAAAACTTTATTGTCCTGATGGTCGGCAACGACATCAGGCCAAGGCTGGGGGCAGATGGGAGTAAAGCGCAGGACCAGCCGATGCTGCGGCGAGCAGCATGTCCTGAACTTCAATGGGGCTGAGCAAACGCTCAGGAATCAATTCGTTGGCAGTCACATGGGCAGTGCCTAAAAAAGCGTACGGCTCAGTGCCAAAAACCTGCACAAGCAACTGGTTTTCCGCACCCCATCGGCCAGGTTCGCCACGCCTGCGCAGCCCACTGAGAAATCGGCCTGCATCGGCGGCATCAAGGCTAACGCTGGGGCTGCCAGACACCAACGACTGCGGTGCAAGCAGGCAAGCATCGCGTTCGGCTTCATTCATTGCTTCCAGGGCCGGCAGGCTGACGCATTGGCTGTCTTTGAATCCACCGGTTTCAATTCGGCGCAAAAAACCCAGGTGCGCTCCGCAACCAATGGCTTCCCCGATGTCCTCACCCAGGGTGCGGATGTAGGTGCCTTTGCTGCAATGAACGATGGCACGGATAGCAGCGGGTGCGCGCTCATCTTGGGTCATGCTTAAGTGCAGGGAATGGATCACGACATGGCGCGCTTCGCGCTCGATCTCCAGGCCGGCGCGCGCATATTCATAAAGCGCCTTTCCGTCTTTTTTCAGGGCTGAGTACATGGGTGGAACTTGCGATTGCTCGCCAGAAAATTGCTGCGTGAGTCGCGCTAGCAGTTCCGGCGTGATCTGCGGTACATCCCGCGTTTCGATCACATCGCCTTCAGCATCGGCCGTGCTTGTCTTTTGCCCGAGCAGCAGCACGGCTTCATAGGTTTTGTCAGCTTCCAGCTGCATCTGACTGAATTTGGTGGCAGCTCCAAAACACAGTGGCAAGACGCCAGTGGCCAGCGGATCCAGCGTGCCGGTGTGCCCGGCTTTTTCGGCGCGCATCAACCACTTGGCTTTTTGCAAAGCCTGGTTACTGGACAAGCCCAAAGGCTTGTCGAGCAAAAGCACGCCGTGAACGGGACGTCGCTTTATTTTCTGGCGGGGCTTGTTAGAAGGCGTCATATATTTCGACAGGCTCGGGGTACAGCCTGCGCTGAACCCGGAAGCACCGTTAACCCTGAACCTATCAAAGGGCAACGGCGCGTGGTTAGTCGTCTTGGGCGCGGGAAGAAACAGCCTTGGCAATCAAGGCATTCATGTCGGAAGCGCGTTCAGTGGTGCGGTCAAACACAAAGTGCAACGTGGGCACGGTGTGGATCATCAATTTCTTAAAAAGTCCATTGCGCAAAAATCCAGCCGCCTGGTTGAGTGCTTCTTCGCACTCTTTCGTGTCACCGACCAACACACTGAAATAAACTTTGGCGTGCGCATAGTCAGGCGTCACCTCGACCGACTGCACCGTGACCATACCCACCCGCGGATCTTTTAACTCGCGCGCGATCAGCTCTGTCAGATCACGCTGGATCTGGTCGGCAACGCGAAAACCGCGGTTGGGGGTGGAAGATTTCTTACGCATTAAAAATTAAAAGGTTATCGGGTCTTGATGGCAGGCGCGTGACAAACACGCCCTGCGGCCTGTTTGTGACAGCGCCACCATCAGCGCTCGCTTCAGACCTCGAGCGTCCTGGCCACTTCGCGGATCTCAAAGAATTCCAGGATGTCGCCAATCTGGATGTCGTTGTAACCTTTGACGTTCAAGCCGCACTCGAAACCTTCCTTGACTTCACGCGCGTCGTCCTTGAAACGCTTGAGCGAGTCGAGCTCACCCGTGAAGATGACCACGTTTTCGCGCAAGAGGCGAATGCGAGCGTTGCGGCGAACCACTCCGGCAGTGACCATACAACCGGCAATCGAGCCGATCTTGCTGACCTTGAAGACCTGGCGAATCTCGGCATTGCCGATGACTTCTTCTTTCTTCTCCGGTGTCAACATGCCCGACATGGCGGCGCGTAACTCGTCCACAGCGTCATAAATGATGTTGTAGTAGCGAATGTCGATGCCATTGTTTTCAGCCAGTTTGCGGGCCTGTGCGTCAGCACGGGTGTTGAAACCGATCAGCACTGCTTTGGATGCAATGGCCAGGTTAACGTCCGACTCCGAAATACCGCCCACGGCAGAGTACACGAGCTGAACTTTGACCTCGTCTGTCGACAGCTTAAGCAGTGACTGCGCCAGCGCTTCTTGAGAGCCCTGGACATCAGCCTTGATGATGATCGGCAACATTTTGACTTCGCCACCACCGATGTCCGAGAACATATTCTCGAGCTTGGCGGCCTGCTGCTTGGCCAGTTTGGTGTTGCGAAACTTACCGGCGCGGTAGGTCGCGATCTCACGGGCACGACGCTCGTCGGTCATGACCATGAACTCATCGCCGGCTTGCGGCACTTCGGTCAAACCTTGAATTTCTACCGGTATCGATGGTCCTGCCGTCTTGATCGTCTTGCCGTTCTCATCGAGCATCGCGCGAACGCGGCCAAAGGTAGAACCTGCCAGCACCACGTCTCCGGTCTTGAGTGTGCCGGACTGAATCAGCACGGTAGCCACTGGGCCGCGGCCCTTGTCGAGCTGGGCTTCAATAACGAGTCCCTTGGCCAGGGCGTCAACCGGCGCGCGCAGTTCAAGCACTTCGGCTTGAAGCAGCACCTGTTCGAGCAAAGCGTCGATGCCGGCCCCGGTGCGCGCGGACACACCCACAAAGGGCACTTCGCCGCCAAACTCTTCGGGTATCACTTCTTCCGCGACCAACTCGCCCTTGACGCGGTCCAGATTGGCATCGGGCTTGTCGATCTTGTTGATCGCCACCACGATGGGGACACCGGCCGCTTTAGCATGCTTGATGGCTTCGCGGGTTTGCGGCATCACGCCGTCATCGGCTGCGACCACCAGAATCACAATGTCAGTGGCCTGCGCGCCTCGGGCACGCATGGCCGTGAAAGCCTCGTGACCGGGCGTGTCCAGAAAGGACACCATGCCGCGCGGTGTTTCCACGTGGTAAGCACCAATGTGCTGGGTAATGCCACCGGCTTCACCAGCAGCCACTTTGGCGGTGCGGATGTAGTCAAGCAGCGAAGTCTTTCCATGGTCAACGTGACCCATGACTGTGACCACCGGTGCGCGAGGCAGGGCTTCGGCCTGCTGGCCTTGCACGTCCTCGTCGGTAAAGGCTTCTGGGTCGTCCAGCGCCGCGGTGACTGCCTTGTGACCCATTTCTTCCACCACAATCATGGCGGTGTCCTGGTCCAGCGGCTGGTTGATGGTGACCATCTGTCCGAGCTTCATCAGGTGTTTGATCACTTCTGACGACTTCACGCTCATTTTGTGAGAGAGCTCGGAGACCGTGATGGTTTCGGGCACATGCACTTCGATTACCTTGAATTCAGAAGGTGCAACAAAGTTCGAGTCAGGGCGCGCATCACGATCACCGGAGCGGCGGCCGCGCGGACCTGCGCGCCAGTTGCCACGGCCGGGCACAGGTGTAGCGCCACGTGTTTTGAGTTCTTTTTTCTTTGCGGCTTCGTCTTTCCAGGTAGAAGACAGGTTTTCCGACTTGACTTCTTTCTTTCCCGCAGCTCCACCCGCGGCAGGAGGTGCAGCGGCCTTGGCTGCGGCTTTGGTTGGCGCACCAGGCACCACTGCAGGCTTGTGCAGCGTGCCTTTGATGGCGAGCTTGGGGTCGACATGCGGCACCAAGGCGCGCTTGGGCGCGCTCATCATGGCGCGAATGCCGGCGGCTTCTGACTCAGCACGTTTGCGGCGGTCTTGCAGCTCTTGTGCCTTGGCCGCATCGGCCTGGAATTCGGCTGTGACCTTGGCTTTGACAGCAGCTTGCGTGGCACTGACTTCTGCAGCTTTGGCCGCTTGCTTGGCAGCCGCTAGTTCACTGGACGCTGCAGCGGCAGCAGAAATCTCGTCCTTGTCAGGAAACACGCGGGAGCCGACCACCTGCTTGGCAGTCGTTTTATCCGGTTTTTTAACTTCAATGGCGGGCTCATCTTGCGAGCCAGTCTGGGCGACTTGCTCGGCATTAGCCAATTCTTTGGCGCGCACAGCATCTTGCGCGTCTTGCAACTCGCGGAGTCGCCGCTTTTCTGCCAAGGCATCTTCTTGCAGGCGCAACTGCTCCGCGTTGCGATTGGCTTCGTCTTCGCGGCGGATAAGGTCTGCAGTTTCTGCATCTGCGGCCTGGGCTTCAGCGGCCGAAGTTGCAGCTTCAGCCGGCTGGTCTGTGATGTCATCGCGTTTTACGAAAGTACGCTTTTTTCGCACCTCCACCTGAATGGTGCGGGCTCGGCCGGTGGCATCGGCCTGCTTGATTTCAGAGGTCGATTTCTTGACCAGAGTGATCTTTTTGCGCTCAGAGCTGGCAGTGCCATGGCTGGATTGCAAATAGCTCAGGAGTTTTTGCTTGTCAGACTCGGACAATTTGTCGTCAGCTTGGGCTTTGGCGACACCTGCGCTGGTCAATTGCTCGATCAGTGTTGCGGTGGGTTTATTGAGTTCAGCTGCGAATTCAGCGACGGTGGTGGTACTGGACATAATTGGGTTTCCGTGCGGCCTCCATGATCATTGCTCTTGCGCTGCAGGTGCTTCATCGGTAAACCAATGTGCGCGTGCGGTCATGATCAGGGCCTTGGCATCGTCCGTAGACTGGCCAGTGATATCGGTGAGTTCGTCAACAGCCAGATCGGCAAGATCGTCGCGTGTGTGAACACCCGATTCGCTCAGCTTGGCAATCAGCTCAGGGGTCAGGCCATCGACGTCACGCAGGTTCTGCGACACTTCAGCGACGTCTTCTTCTTTAGCAATTTCCATGGTCAATAGAGCGTCTTTGGCGCGCGTGCGCAGCTCGTTGACGGTGTCTTCGTCGAAGGACTCGATCTCGAGCATTTCCTGGATGGGCACGTAAGCCACTTCTTCAAGACTGGTGAAGCCTTCGGAAATCAGGATGTCGGCGATTTCTTCGTCCACATCGAGTTTTTCCATGAACAGTTTGCGACTGCTGTCGCTCTCGGTGGCCTGCTTCTGTGCAGACTCGTCCGCCGTCATGATGTTGATTTTCCAGCCGGTCAGCTCGGCTGCCAAGCGCACGTTTTGACCGCCGCGGCCGATCGAGATGGCCAGATTTTCTTCGTCCACCACAACGTCCATGGCGTGACGCTCTTCGTCCACCACGATGGACGAGACATTGGCCGGCGCCAGTGCACCAATGACGAACTGTGCCGGATCTTCGCTCCAGAGCACGATGTCAACACGCTCGCCGGCAAGCTCGTTGGTCACGCCGTTGACACGGGTGCCACGCACACCGACGCAGGTGCCGATAGGGTCGACCCGCTTGTCATGCGATAACACTGCAATCTTGGCACGCGAGCCGGAGTCACGGGCGCAGGATTTAATCTCCAGCAAGCCTTGTTCGATCTCAGGAACCTCCTGGCGGAACAGCTCAATCATGAATTCAGGCGAGGTACGCGAGAGAATAATGGGCGCACCGCGTAAAGTGGTGTCGACTTCCATGATCATGGCGCGGACGCGGTCACCAGAGCGAAGGTTTTCCTTGGGGATCATGTCGCTGCGACGCAGCCGGCCTTCAACGCGGCCGGATTCAACAATGATGTCGCCCTTGTCCATCCGTTTGATGGTGCCGACAAAGATCTTTTCACCTCGGGCCATGAATTCGCTCAGCAGCATCTCGCGCTCAGCGTCACGGATTTTTTGCAAAATGACCTGTTTTGCCGCTTGCGCGCCAATCCGGCCAATCGGCAGGCTTTCAATCGGTTTTTCGATGTAGTCGCCTTCCTCGATGTCAGCAAGTTCTTCGCGGGCATCAGTCAGCAGCTCTTCGGCTTCGGGGCTTTGCAAGCCGGCTTCGTCGGGCACGACAAGCCAGCGGCGGAAAGTTTCGTAAAAGCCGCTGTCGCGGTCCACGGCAACGCGGATATCCACGCCCTCGGGATAGACCTTTTTGGTGGCAGAGGCGAGAGCCAGCTCGACGGCACCAAAGACAAGGTCACGTTCAACATTTTTCTCACGCGAGATAGCATCAACCAACATCAACAGTTCGCGATTCATTTCACAAGCCTGCCTTTCTCTAAATTCTCAGTCTGTTTATCTACAGTCGGGGCGCCTTTGGGTCGGCGTCCCTTGAAGTCCACCACGGGCGCCAAACGCGCCTGGGCAATTTCGTCCAACGTAAAGCCCATTGCCTGTAAGGGCGCCGGCACCTTGTGCTTACTTACTTTCTGGCCTGGTTTAACTGCAGGCTCTTCTGTCCAAACAATCTGCCAGCCTGTCGTCACGCTCTCTAGCGTGCCGCGGAATTTTTTCCGACTGGCAGAAATCCCGGTACCGGCACTTGCTGCCAAGCCAATCGGAGCTTTCAATGTCAAGTCAATCAACTCGCCCGTGAAACGCTCAAAATCCTGTTGTGTCCGCAACGGCCTGTCAATACCTGGCGAGCTCACCTCAAGCCGGGAATAAGCCGCACCCTCAACCTCCAGCACAAACTGAAGCTGGCGAGTCACTTTTTCACAATCTTCAGCGTTAATGAATTGCTCGGCACCGGCCACGTAGGGCATGTCAATCGTCACCCGCAACAAACCGCCGCCGGTGCGCTCAATGTCTACCAGCGCGTATCCCAGCCCGGTAACGGTTTGACTGATCGTGTCGTTTAAAGCCATTCAGTGTCGAAAACGCATCCGCAATGCAAAAACAAACGCCCAAAAAAAATGGGCGGTGAAAACCCGCCCATTTGGTCGTGAAGCGCACATTGTAGCGCCCCCACAGACTCGCCGCAAGCCAAAAGCAGGCTGAATTCGTGTTTTTGGGTCGCTAAAGCAGGCGCGTCAACTCAGCTGACCCACCAAAAGTTGTGTGTAAGGGTGTTGAGGCGCAGCTAAAACCTGTGCCGTCGGCCCGGATTCCAATATTTCGCCGTCTTTCATGACCAAGACCTGATGGGCCATTGCGCGAATCACCGCCACGTCATGGGTGATCAGCAAGTAACTCAGACCGCGCTCGCGCTGCAGCTTTTGAAGCAACTGGAGCACTTGTTTTTGCACAGTCACGTCCAGCGCGCTGGTCGGCTCATCAAGCACCAACATGTCGGGCTCGACCATCAACGCACGGGCAATTGCCAGCCGCTGGCGCTGACCGCCGGAAAACTCATGGGGATAGCGTTGCAAAAGGCGCGGAAACTGCGCCTGGGTCATACCCACATCGTCCAAGGCTTGCACCACCCGCAACTGGCGCTGAGCGACAGACAGGCCAGGCTGGTGCACACGCAGCCCTTCACCGACTATTTCTTCAACAGTCATGCGCGGGGACAGCGAAGAAAAAGGGTCTTGAAACACCACCTGCACAGAACGCCTTAAGGCTTTGTTGGCGGCTGCATCGGCGCTCCAGGCCCGACCCGACAAACGCAACTCGCCCTTTGAAGGGTGCAGCCCGAGTAAGGCCAGCGCCAGCGTGGATTTGCCGGAGCCCGACTCGCCCACCACGCCCAGAGTCTGACCTTTGGGCAGACTGAAACTGGCACCCTTAACAGCCACAAACTCACCTTGCTTGAACCAGCCTTTGAGCCCCGGCAGCTTGACCGGGTAGCTCACGATGAGTTCTCTGGCTTGGGCCACAGGCGGGCCATCGCCAGCTGGCGGGTTTTCAATCACATGACGAACTGGCGCGCTGTCCATTAGCTTGCGCGTGTAGGGGTGTTGAGGGTTGGCAAATACTTCGGCCACATTGCCTTGCTCGACGATCAGGCCGTTTTCCATCACCGCAATGCGGTCGGCAAAATGGCGCACCAGGTTCAGGTCATGCGTGATCAGCAGCACCGCCATGCCATTTCGCTTTTGCAGCGAGGACAGCAGTTCCAGTATCTGGGCGCGCAGACTGACATCCAGCGCGGTGGTGGGCTCGTCGGCCAGTAAGAGCCGGGGCTGGCAGGCCAGGGCCATGGCGATCATGGCGCGCTGGCGCTGGCCACCTGAGAGCTGGTGCGGATAGGCCCGGGCCCGGCGCGCTGGCTCTGGAATGCCGGTGTCGGCCAGCAATCCCACGGCCGCAGCCTGGGCCTCAGATGGGCTGAGCCCCTGCTTGAGTTGCAGCACTTCTGCAATTTGCTCGCCCACGCTGAACAGCGGATTCAGAGCCGTCATGGGCTCCTGGAAAATCATGGCGATGTCACGCCCCCGAATGCCGCGCAAATCGCGTTCACTCAGTGCCAGCAGATCCTGGGCAGGCGCATCTTGCGGCTCATTGGGCCCGGCCGCAAAAAAAGCTTGACCGGAGCTGCGGGCGCCCTGCACCAGACCCAGCAAGCTCAGGGCCGTGACAGTTTTACCCGAGCCCGATTCACCCACCAGGGCCAGTTTTTCGCCGGCAGCCAATGAAAAATCAATGCCGCAGACTACTTCTTTACCGGCAAAAGACACGCGCAGGTTTTGCAATTGCAAGAGTGGGGCCGCACTCATTCTTGGGACTTTCGGGGGTCCAGCGCGTCGCGCAAAGCGTCGCCCATGAAAGTCAGCAAAAGCAGCGTGGTGACCAGGACCACGAAAGTCGATAGCGATATCCACCAGGCATCGATGCTGTTTTTACCTTGCGAGAGCAACTCGCCCAAAGAAGGCGTGCCTGGCGGCACGCCCAGGCCCAAAAAGTCCAGGGAGGTCAGCGCCAAAATAGCTGCGCTCATTCGAAAAGGCAAAAAAGTGACCACGGGGGTCATGCTGTTGGGGAGCACATGACGCGTGATAATTTGCCAGCTGCTCAGTCCCATGGCCCGAGCAGCGCGCACATAGTCCAGTTGACGATTGCGTAAAAACTCAGCCCGCACGTAGTCAGACAGGCCCAGCCAGCCGAACAGGCTGAGCAAAACAAGCAGCAAAGAAATGCTGGGCGCAAAAACTGCACTGAAAATAATTAACAGGTACAGCTCGGGCATGGAGCCCCAGATCTCCATAAAGCGCTGAAATGCGAGGTCAGTTTTACCGCCAAAGTAGCCTTGCACCGCGCCTGATAGGACACCCAGCACCACGCCGGTGAAAGTCAGTGCAAAGGCAAACAAAACACTCACCCGAAAGCCATACAGCAGCTGTGCCAGCAGGTCCCGGCCCCGGTCATCGGTGCCCAGCAAGTTGTCACGCGTGGGCCTGGAGGGGTTGGGCTCTTTGGCAAAGTAGTTCAGGGTTTTAGGACCGTAGGGGTTGGGTGCATAGACAGCCCAGTTGCTGCCCGCAGACAGTTTGCTGCGAATGAACGGGTCAAGGTAGTCGGTGGCGGTTTCAAAGTCGCCGCCAAAGGTTTTTTCCGGGTAATCCTTGAGCATGGGAAAGTAATAAGTACTCTCGTACTTCACCACCAAGGGCCGGTCATTCGACACCACCTCGGCCAGCAGGCTGACCAGCACCAACGCACTGAACAGCAGCAAGCTGCCAAAACCCAGCCGGTTGCGCCGAAAGCGTTGCCAGGCACGCGCTCCAGGCGAAACTGAAGCAGCACGCTCAGGCGAGCCGCCCTCTTCCCCAACGTCGGCGCGGATCGGGCTTCGCCCGTCCGCAGCGGGCGCCCCCCCGGGGGGGAGGCGGCCAGAGGCCGCATCGGGGGGGTTAGTCAAACTTGACACGCGGGTCCACCCAAACGTAACAAAGGTCACTGATCAGCTTGGTGAGCAAGCCGATCAGCGTGAAAAAATAAAGTGTGCCCATGACTACGGGGTAGTCACGCCGGATCACGCTCTCGTAGCTGAGCAGGCCCAAACCGTCGAGAGAAAAGAGGGTTTCGATCAGCAGCGAACCGGTGAAAAAAGCACCCACAAAAGCCGCTGGGAAACCGGTCACGATGGGTATCAAGGCGTTGCGAAACACATGTTTGTAAAGCACCTGCCGCTCGGCCAAACCTTTGGCGCGGGCGGTGATCACGTATTGCTTGCGGATTTCTTCTAAAAAAGCGTTCTTTGTCAGGATGGCTGTGACCGCAAAGCTGCCCAGCACCATCGCAGTGACTGGCAGCGCGATGTGCCAAAGGTAGTCCACCACGCGAGCTGCCCAGTTCATCTCGTCCCAGTTGCTTGAGGTCAGGCCTCTCAGCGGAAACCACTGCAATTGCCCGCCAAACACCACCAGCAAGACCACGCCCAGCACAAAGCCGGGAATGGCATAGCCCACCAGCACCAGCAAAGTGGTTACCAGGTCAAAGCGAGAGCCCGCCCTCACTGCCTTGGCGACGCCCAGCGGCACCGCCACTAGATAGCTGATGAAAAAAGTCCACAAACCTAAGCTGATAGACACCGGCAATTTGTCGATGATCAGCTGTGCCACATCCCGGTTCTGAAAAAAACTTTTACCCAGATCAAAGCGCACAAACTGGCCGAGCATCTGGAAAAAGCGCTCGTGCGCCGGCTTGTCAAAACCATACAAAGCCTTGATCTGCTCAATGCGCTTGGGGTCTACGCCTTGTGCGCCCCGGTAGCTGAAGCCGCCGCCTTCTGCGCCACCGCCACCGGCAGCACCCGCCTTGGCCTCAGCCAGGTACTGCTCGACCGGGCCGCCAGGCACAAACTGCACGACGGCAAAAGTGATCAGCAGCACGCCCAACAGCGTGGGCACCATGAGCAGCAATCGTTTGAGGATGTAAACCAGCATCAGCGTGCCCACCAGGTGTTAATGACCCAGCCTTCGCCAGAGGAGTACGGCGGCACCTGCGCGGGCCGGCCCAGGCGCCGGTCATTGAAAGCCATGCGGTGCGTAGTGGCAGTCCATTGAGGAATCAGGTAGTGACTGTGGCTGATCACGCGGTCAAGGACCCGGCAGGCGGGCAGCAAATCGGCTTTGGTTTTGGCACTTGTCATGCGTGCAATAATCGCATCGACCGCCGGGCTGCTGACGCCGGCCATGTTGCCGGAATCTTCGGTCAAAGCCGCTTTGCTACCGAACATGTCGGCGTACTCCTGCCCCGGGCTGTGGGTACCGCCGTAGGCCAGCGAGATGATGTCGAACTCAAACTTACTCAGCCTTTGCTGGTACAGCGCGAAATCTACAGCACGGTAATTGAGCTTGATACCAAGTTTTTCAAGACTGCGCGCCCAGGGCGCGACCACCCGTGCGCCACCCTCATTGCTGTCCAGGTATTCGATCACCATGGCTTCGCCCTTCTTGTTGCGCAGCACACCGTCTTGCACAGTCCAGCCCGCCTGTCCCAGCAGGTCCCGCGCACGCCGCAAGTTGTCGCGAAGGCTGCCGGCGCCGTCGGTGCGAGGAGGGGCAAACATCACGTCCATGGCCGCCGGCGCAATCTGAGTGCGCCAAGGCTCCAAAATAGCCAACTCCTGCGGCCCGGGCAAGCCGCTGGCCTGGCAGTCTGTGTTGCCAAACAACCCTGTGACGCGCTGGTAGGCGCCGTAAAACATCTGGCGGTTCATCCATTCATAGTCAATGGCCAGGCCCAGCGCTTCGCGCACGCGAACGTCTTTGAACTTATCCCGTCTTGTGTTGATAACGTAACTCTGAAAGCCAGACGGCAATCGGTGCTTGAACTCGCCCTTGACCAACTCGCCGGAGTCAAATTTCTTGCCGTTGACCCGGCGCGCCCAGTCACCGGCTGAGAAAAACCGCATCAGGTCAAACTCACCCGCCTTCAAGGCCTCGAGCTTGGCGGTGTTGTCTTTGTAAATTTTCACCGTGATGCGGTCAAAATTACCCATGCCTCGCCGTACGTTCAGGTCTTTAGCCCAGTACGCTGGATCACGCACATAAGTGATGTCTTTGCCAAAACGCACAGGACCCACTCGGTAAGGGCCGCTGCCAATCGGTATGTCCATCACCACAGCGTCAAAGCGCTTGGGCTTGCCGCCTTCGAGGCCCCAGCTGCGGCTGAACACAGGCAGACCGCCGACCGTGAGGGGTAGTTCCCGGTTGGGCTTTTTAAAGCGGTATCGCAGGCTGAGCTCACTCAAAATATCGATGCCTGCAACGTCTTCGAGCAGGGTTTTGTACGCAGGTGAGGTGTAAGGGCCCACCAGCATGTCGTAGCTGTGCTTGACGTCAGCAGCCAAAACAGGTTCGCCGTTGTGAAAGCGCGCCTCGGGGCGCAGCACAAAAGTTACGCTCATACCGTCGGCAGCCACGCTCACGTCTTGTGCCAGCAAGCCGTAGCCGGAGGCAGTTTCATCGAGCGGGCCTGCCAGCAAAGCGTCAAACATCAGGTCTGACAAATAAGCCGGCGCACTGCCCTTGATCGTGAAGGGGTTGTACTTGTCAAACGTGGAGCTGCGCAAGTTACTCACCAGCCGGAGCTCCCCGCCTTTGGGTGCAGCCGGGTTCACATAATCAAAGTTGCTAAAGTCAACCGGGTATTTGAGATCGCCCCATAGCGCGTAGCCATGCGCAGCCCAAGACGGGCCGGTGCCGGCCAAGGCCGCCAAAGCAAGCAAAAAAGAGCAATAAATGCGTAAAAAGCTCATGCGACAATTCTGCACCATCTTGCCAGTCCGGGTAACCCACTTGCCGGGATGACAGTAGACAAAAATATAGAAAGACAAAACCATGGGATTTCTCGCTGGCAAAAAACTGCTGATCACGGGCGTGCTGTCCAACCGCTCAATTGCCTACGGCATTGCCAAAGCCTGCCACGCCCAGGGAGCAGAAATGGCCTTCAGCTATGTCGGTGAGCGTTTTAAAGAGCGCATCACCGAGTTTGCCGCTGACTTTGGCTCCACACTGATCTTTGATTGCGACGTGGGCGACGACGCCCAGATCGACAAGCTGTTCGCCGACCTCAGCGCCCACTGGCCCAGCTTTGACGGCTTTGTGCACAGCATCGGCTTTGCCCCACGCGAAGCCATTGCGGGCAACTTTCTGGACGGCCTGAGCCGCGAAGGCTTCAAAATTGCGCACGACATCAGCGCCTACAGCTTTCCCGCCATGGCCAAGGCCGCCCTACCCTTGCTCAATCCCAAATCTGCGTTGCTGACCCTGACCTACCTGGGCGCAGAGCGCGTCATCCCCAACTACAACACCATGGGACTGGCCAAAGCCTCGCTAGAGGCATCGGTGCGTTACCTGGCTGAAGCCGTGGGCCCCAAAGACATCCGCGTCAACGGCATCAGCGCCGGCCCCATCAAGACCCTGGCGGCCAGCGGCATCAAGGATTTCGGCAAACTGCTCAACCTGGTGGCCAGCGCCTCGCCGATTCGCCGCAACGTGACGATAGAAGACGTCGGCAACGTTGCGGCTTTTTTACTCAGCGACTTGGCCGCCGGCGTGACCGCCGAAATCACCTACGTGGACGGCGGTTACAACAAGACCATGGGTGTGGTGGCGGACTAAGCGTTTTGCCAGCCTGGATCCATTGAAGCACTGCCGGGCCAATGCGGCCAATGCGCTTAGACCAGCGCTATTCAAGGGCGTCTCTGCTGCGTCAAAGCGTTCTTATCGCTTGATTCAATTTTGTGATTTTCTGTTTTAAGGCTGCGCTTGTGGCGTACAAACGCCGATGTGATGGTGAGCGCTTGTGACCCTCATAGTGCGTGATTAGACTGACTCAATTCAGTTTGCATCATTGCGAAAGTCACACACCTATGAACGATCACTCTGCCTTCAAGCCAAATAGCAGCGCAGCCCCAAACTTTCGACTTTGCCTGCTGCCGCTTGTGCTGTCCATCGCCGGCCTGCTGACATCAGCCACCCTTGCCAATGCTGCCGACAGCGCCCCGCCCTTGATGCTGGCCAAGCTTTATCAGCCCGGCGTTGCGCTGGCAGATTACTGGGTCAGTGAAAAATACGACGGCATTCGCGGCTACTGGGACGGGCGGCAATTGCTCACGCGCAGCGGTCAGCGCATTGCAGTGCCGGACTGGTTTGTAGCCAACTGGCCGGCCATGCCCATGGACGGCGAACTGTGGGCTGGCAGGGGGCAATTTCAAAAAGTACTGTCTACTGCCTTGCCAAAGTCGCCTGACGATGCGGCTTGGAAAGGCTTGCGCTTCATGGTGTTTGACTTGCCGGCGCATGGCGGTCGCTTCACAGACCGTATTACAGCGCTCAATACGCTGGTCGATCAAATCGGACAGGCTTGGGTCAGCGCTGTGCCGCAGACCCGTTTGAGCGGCCCGCAGGCTTTGCAAACTCGCTTGAAACAAACAGTCGACGAAGGTGGTGAAGGCATGATGCTGCACCGGGGTGCTTCGCTCTACGCGGGCGGGCGCAGTGAAGACCTTCTGAAAGTCAAAACCCATGAAGACAGCGAAGCCAGGGTAGTCGGGCACGTACCAGGCCAGGGCAAGTACGCCGGCCAGTTGGGGGCATTAATGGTAGAAATTCCCGCTGCCAAGGGGCAAACCGCCTTGCGCTTTAAACTCGGCTCGGGCCTCAGTGATGAGCAACGCAAACAACCCCCGCCTGTTGGAAGCGTGGTGACTTACCGGTTTCGCGGCACCACCGACAGTGGCCTGCCGCGATTTGCCACCTTCATGCGGGTGCGTGCTTCTATTGAGCTTTAACGCAATCAGCGTAATACCGCTTCTTGCCTTTGGCGTCTTCTTGCTCGACCAGACCGTGTATGTCGGTTTCAAAGCCCGGGCACTGGGCATTGAACTCGCGGGCAAACTTCAGGTAGTCGACGATCTTTTTATTGAACACCTCGCCTGGAATTAACAACGGAATACCCGGCGGGTAGGGCGTGACCAAGCCGACTGTGATTCGGCCTTCCAAGTGGTCAATTTCAACCCGCTCGGTGGTACGGTGCGCGATGTGGGCATAAGCATCGCTTGGCTTCATGGCCGGAGTCAGTTCGCTCAAGTAGACCTCGGTGGTCAGTCTTGCAATGTCGTACTTGGCATACAGCGTGTGAATATGCTGGCACAAATCAGCCAGGCCCATTTGCTCGTACTTGGGGTACTTCTGGCAGAACTCGGGCAAAACGCGCCACATCGGTTGGTTTTTAGCGTAGTCATCTTTGAACTGCTGCAGCGCAGTTAGCAGCGTGTTCCAGCGGCCCTTGGTGATGCCGATGGTGAACATGATGAAGAAGCTGTAAAGCCCGGTTTTTTCCACAATCACACCGTGCTCGGCCAGAAACTTGGTCACGATGCTGGCCGGAATGCCGGTCTTGGCAAACTTGCCGTTAAGGTCCAAGCCGGGGGTGACAATCGTGGACTTGATCGGGTCCAGCATATTGAAGCCGGTGGCCATCTGTCCGAAGCCATGCCAGTTGTTGGCGCCATTTTTTGCGGTTTTGGCGCTGCGGGACTCGCCCTTGATGATCCAGTCTTCAGCCAGACCGATACCCTCTTCGACGAGTTTGTCCGGTCCCCAGACCTTGAACCACCAGTCGGTACCGTATTCCTCATCAATCTTGCGCATGGCGCGTCTAAAGTCCAGCGCCTCGGCAATGCTTTCTTCAACCAAGGCCGTGCCGCCGGGCGGCTCCATCATGGCGGCGGCCACGTCACAACTCGCAATGATGCTGTACTGCGGGCTGGTGCTGGTGTGCATCAGATAGGCTTCATTGAAGAGATGGCGGTCCAGCTTGGTGTTTTGCGAGTCCTGCACCAACACATGGCTGGCCTGGCTGATACCGGCCAGCAGCTTGTGAATGGACTGCGTCGAATACACCACAGCGTGTTTGGGGCGAATCCGGTTTTTACCCATGGCATGGTAGGTGCCGTAAAACGGATGAAAAGCCGCATGCGGCAACCAGGCCTCGTCAAAGTGAAGGTTGTCGATGTAACCGTCGAGCATGCCCTTGATGGTCTCGGTGTTGTACAAAACACCGTCGTAAGTCGACTGGGTCAGGGTTAACACACGCGGCTTCACTTTGTTGGCATCCACCCCTTTAAGCAGCGGGTTGGCCACAATCTTGGCGCGGATGGCATCGGGTTCAAATTCGCTTTGCGGAATGGGCCCGATGATGCCGAAATGATTGCGCGTTGGCTTCAAAAATACCGGAATGGCCCCGGTCATGATGATGGCGTGCAAGATCGATTTGTGGCAATTGCGGTCCACCACCACCACGTCGCCAGGCGCCACAGTGTGGTGCCACACCATTTTGTTGCTGGTACTGGTGCCGTTGGTCACAAAAAAGCAGTGATCGGCATTGAAGATACGCGCCGCGTTGCGCTCACTCGCGCCAATCGCGCCATCATGATCGAGTAACTGACCCAGCTCTTCCACTGCATTACAGACGTCAGCACGCAGCATGTTCTCGCCAAAGAACTGGTGAAACATTTGGCCCACAGGGCTCTTCAAAAAAGCCACGCCACCTGAATGACCAGGGCAATGCCAGGAATAGGAGCCGTCTTCAGCGTAGTCGAGTAAGGCTTTAAAAAAAGGCGGTTGCACGCCCTCCAGGTAGCTTTTGGCTTCACGGATGATGTGACGAGCCACAAACTCAGGCGTGTCTTCAAACATGTGAATAAAACCGTGCAGCTCGCGCAAGATATCGTTCGGAATATGCCGGCTGGTTTTGGTCTCGCCGTAAACATAAATCGGCACATCCAGGTTCTTGCGGCGCACTTCCTCAATGAAGTGACGCAGGTTCAAAACGGCAGGGTCCAGGTCCGGGCCTGGGGTGAACTCCTCATCATCGATGGACAAGATGAAAGCGCTGGCCCGGCTTTGCTGCTGGGCAAACTGAGTCAGGTCACCGTAGCTGGTAACACCCAGTACTTCAAAGCCCTCGGTTTCAATAGCTTGCGCCAGCGCACGAATACCCAGACCGGAGGTGTTTTCTGAGCGGAAATCTTCGTCAATAATGACAATCGGAAAGCGGAAGTTCATGGTGTGCACGGGGGCAAAAAGCCTGGGCCGCTGAAGCTTTGGTGAATTAAAACCCGAAGTGTACGGAAATAATGTGCCGCTGCTGCCGGATCTGCACTTTTGCCGGAAAATAAGATGGTTCTCACCGCTTGCCCTTTTTGACACCCTCCCCCGCAATAAATATATGACTACCTTGAATGTCTTGGGTACACCGCTGAAGCCTTGCTCTTACGACCCTTTGACCGGTTACTTTCGAGACGGCTGCTGTGAGACCGACGCCAGTGACACCGGCTCGCACCTGGTTTGCGCGCGCATGACGCAAGCATTTCTGGACTTTTCACTGGCGCGGGGCAACGACCTGGTCACGCCTCGCCCACAGTGGCGGTTTGCCGGCCTCAAAGCTGGTGATCGTTGGTGTTTGTGTGTGAACCGCTGGAAAGAAGCTCTGGATGAAGGACTTGCACCGCCCGTCATCCTTGAGTGCACCCACGAAAACGCGCTACGCGTCGTCAGCTTGCAGTTGCTTGAGTTGCACGCCATCAAAGCAACGCCTCACTGAAAACCGCACTGTTACAATTCCATTAGTGCGGAAAGGTGGATGAGCGGTTTAAGTCACACGCCTGGAAAGCGTGCGTGGGGTTATACCCACCGCGGGTTCGAATCCCGCCCTTTCCGCCAGTGAACCAAAGTAAAAAAGCCCCTATGAAGGGGCTTTTTCGTTGAAGGAGTCAGTCGCATACTGTCTGGCGAGCAAGTAGCCCTGAGCAGATGAAGCCTGCTCGGCTGCTTTCGAAATTTACCGGCTCTTATCGACGCTACTCCATCTTCATACCGGACAACTGCACCGTCTTTCCCCAGCGCTCGGTGTCCTTTGCCATGATGGCGCCGAATGCCTCAGGTGAGATCACCATGCTGTCTACCCCGGTGGTGAGGAACTTCTCCTTCACCTGCTGGGATGTCAGCACACGATTGACCTCGGTGTTCAACCGTGCCACCACCGCGGGCGGGGTACCGGCGGGTGCGAAAAGGCCGATCCAGAAATCGGCTTCGAAGCCTGGCAGGCCGGATTCGCCCGCGGTGGGCACGCTTGGTAGCGCGGGCGAGCGCTTCGGCCCGCTGATCGACAGCGCCTTGAGCCGACCCGACTTGATGTGCGCCACGGCAGAGGAGACCCCAGTGAACATCATCTGCGTCTCGCCGGACATAGTGCCGATCACGCCTGGCGTGCTGCCCTTGTAGGGGATGTGCAGTACAGCAGTTCCGGTCATCTGCTTGAACATCTCAGCCGTCAGGTGTGGCGAGCTGCCCACGCCTGCCGAAGCGTACTTGTAGGTTTCCGGGGGCTTGGCCTTAATGTCGGCGATCAGCTCACCGATGGTCTTCGCCTGGACCGAGGGATGTACCACTAACACGCTGGTCGAATAGCCGAACAGGGCGACCGGCACGAAGGACTTGACCGGGTCGTAGGGCATATTTTTGTACAAATGCTGGTTGATCGACATCGTCCCCGTGCCGCCCACCAACAGCATGTAGCCGTCCGGCTTGGCCTTGGCCACCAGTTCACAGCCGATGAGGCCGTTGGCACCCGCGCGGTTATCCACCACGATGGACTGCCCCAGCGCACTGGCCAGCCGCAGGCCGATCTCGCGTGCTAGCGCATCAGTTGACCCCCCAGCCGCCTGCGGGACCAGGAAGGTGATGCTTTTGTTGGGATAGTCGCTGCCCTGAGCCCAAAGGCTGGAAGGCACCGCGCCTGCCAAGCCGAATGCCAGTGCTGCGCTGGCTCTGCGTCTGCTCTCGTCCATGTTGTCTCCTTAAATGGTCTTTGTTGAAATGATGAGCGCTCAGGCCGGCGCAGCCTGCGGCAGTACTGTAGTCTGAGCCGTGGGCGCCAAGCGTTGGCGCAGCGCGTATTTAATGATACCGCCATGGCGCCAGTACTCCACCTCGGCGCGTGAATCCAAGCGTGCCGTGAGTGGAATATCCTGGCGCGTACCGTCTCTGCGGGTGATGGTGCAGCGCACCTGCATCTGCGTCGACAGCTCGCCTTCCAGGCCGGAGATGTCAAACACCTCCGAGCCGTCAAGCTTCAGCGTCTGGCGAGACGTACCCGGCGCGAACTCCAGCGGCAGAACGCCCATGCTGACGAGGTTCGAGCGGTGAATGCGTTCCAGCGACTCGGCGATCACCGCGCGCACGCCCAGCAGGTCCGTGCCCTTGGCCGCCCAGTCGCGCGAGGACCCAGCCCCGTATTCCTTGCCGGCGATCACAACCACCGGTAACCCCTCGGCGCGGTAGCGCTCAGCCGCGTCGAAGATCGACATCTGCGCTCCGTCCGGCTGGTGCAGCGTAGCGCTGCCCTCAACGTTCGGTGTCATCTCATTTTTCAGACGCGTGTTGGCAAAAGTGCCTCGCACCATCACATCATGGTTGAGGCGGCGCGCACCGTAGTTCACAAAGCCTGACGGCGGCACGCCCAGCGACTGCAGGTACTGTCCCGCTGGTGTGTCGGCCGCGATGGTGCCTATCGGCGAGATGTGGTCGGTGGTCAACATGTCACCGAAGATCCCCAGCACACGCGCACCTTTAATGTCGCTTTTCGCCTCGGGATGCCGCGTCATCCCGACGAAATACGGCGGCCGCCGGATGAAGTGGCTGTCCGCGCGCCAGTCGAAAAGCTGACCGCCTGAGGCCGACAGCGCGCGCCACTGCGGGGTGCCCTCTCGGATGGTGGCGTAGCGCGAGCGAAACATGGCGGGCGTGAGCGTGGCCGCTATCACGGCCTGGATCTCGGCATCGCTAGGCCATATGTCGCGCAGGTACACCGGCTGGCCATCCGCATCGCTGCCCAGCGGCTCGCTGGACAGGTCGACGCGGATGCTGCCTGCTAGCGCGTAGGCCACCACCAGCGGCGGCGATGCCAGGAAATTAGCACGAACGTTGCCGTGGATGCGGCCATCGAAGTTGCGGTTGCCTGAGAGCACGGCCACGGTGGCAAAGTCGCCCATGTCTATGGCCGCGGTGATGGGCTCTGGCAATGGACCGGAATTTCCCATGCAGCTCATGCAGCCGAAACCCACGATATTGAAACCCAGTTCATCCAGCGGCTGCTGCAGGCCGCTCTTTTCTAGGTAGTCGGCCACCACGCGCGAACCCGGCGACAGCGTGGACTTGACCCATGGTTTGCTTGACAGGCCGCGCTGGCGCGCATTACGGGCCAGCAAACCGGCGCCGATCAACAGCGCGGGATTGGACGTGTTGGTGCAGCTGGTAATGGCGGCGATGACGATGTCGCCATCGGAAAGCGCATGCTCAATTCCGGCCACCGGAAGCCCGGCCTTGCCGCTGTCGGGGAACGCCTTCGCGAAGGCCTGGGGCGCCTTCGCAAGTGGCACGCGCGCGTCCGGCCTGCTGGGTCCGGCAACGCAGGGCTCGACTTGGCGCAGGTCGAGCCCGATCACACGCTGATAGGCCGGCTGCGGCGAGGCGTCGTCGCGCCACAATCCCTGGCGCTTGCAATAGGCCTCGACCAGCGCGACCTGCTGTTCGTCGCGACCGGTGGCGCGCAGGTAGGCAAGCGTCTGACCATCGACTGCGAAGAAGCCCATGGTGGCGCCGATCTCGGGTGTCATGTTGGACACCGTAGCCCGTTCTGGCAGCGTCAACGCATCAACGCCAGGGCCGAAATATTCGACGAAGCAGCCCACCACGTTTTCTTCACGCAGCCTTTGGGTGATGTAAAGCACAAGGTCGGTCGATGTCACACCCGGCGGCATCGCACCCGACAGGCGCACGCCCACAGTTTCTGGTACCAGCAGCGCCACGGGTTCACCTAGCGCCACGCTGCCACCTTCGAACCCGCCCACACCCCATCCCACCACGCCCAAGCAATTGACCATGGCGGTATGGCTGTCCATAGCGATCAACGAGTCAGGGTAGGCCAGCTCACGCGAGCCGTCCTCCACCGTCCACACCACGCGCGACAGATGCTCCAGGTTGATCTGGTGTTGAATGCCCGAGCCCGGTGGATAGATGCTAAGCCCGTCGAAAGCCACGCTGGCCCAGCGCAGGAACTCGTAGCGCTCACGGTTCTCGCGCATCTCCACGTCCATGTTGTGCGCCAGTGCACCCTTCGTGCCCCACTGGTAAGCATTCACGGAATGGTCGACGATGAAGTCCACCGGCAGCACCGGGTTGATGATGCCCGGGTCGCCGCCCAGTTCGACCATGGCGTCGCGCATTGCGGCCATGTCACCCAGCAACGTGATGCCGGACGACTCGGGCATCATGACTCGCGCTGGCAGGAAGCTGACCTCGCAGTCGCTGCCCGGTTCGCGGAGCCAGCGACGCAAGGTCTCGATTTCGCTGTCCTCGGCCTTGCCCACCGCATGACGGCGCAGCACGTTCTCCACAATCACCTTCAAGCACAGGGGGAGGCGCGAGATGCCGGCCAGGCCGGCGGCCTCAGCCGCCTCCAGGCTGACGTAGTCGTAGGCGCGGCCACCCGCATTCAGCGTGCACCGCAATGAGTTGCTGTCGAATGGCGTCGTCATGTTGCCTCGTGGTTGTTTTTCTTGTACCGGTCTGGCGTTCAGCCGCCAAAACGTTTGTCCACCCGCGCTACCAGTTCACGTTCATAGGCGTCGGCCTCGGCAAGGCCAATCAGCTTCTGACGTTCGGCGAAACTCAGCATCTGCCCCATCAGACTTTCAGTGGTGCGTTCCTTTGCCAGCACTGACAGTCCGTTGCGGATAGCATAGGCCCCCAGGTACAGGGCGGCATTCGCGTACAAGATGATGTTAAAGCCCATGGCCTTCAGTTGCGCCTCGGGCAACAGCGGTGTCTTGCTGCGTTCGATCATGTTGGCCACCAGCGGTGTGCCCTTGAAGGCGTCGCCCACCGCCTGCAGCTCTTCGACGCTGCTGGGTGCTTCTACGAAGATCGCGTCGGCACCGAGCTCCAGGTAGCCCCGTGCGCGATCCAGGGCGGACTCGAAGCCCTCTGGCCCGCGTGCGTCGGTGCGCGCGATGATGAGGAAGTCTGGGTCCGTGCGTGCGTCCAGCGCGGCCTGCAACCGGTAATGCATTTCCTTGGCCGGCACCACGGCCTTGCCATCAAAATGTCCGCAGCGCTTGGGAAACAGCTGGTCCTCAATATGGAAGCCGGCCGCGCCCGCGCGTTCGTAGGCACGAATGGTGCGCGCTACGTTGGCCACTCCGCCGAAGCCAGTATCGCAGTCGGCGATGACGGGCACCGACACTGCGTCGGAGATGCGCTCTACTTGGCTGACCAGCTCGTTCAATGTGATGAGACCGATGTCGGGCCGGCCCAAGAAGGTATTTGCGGTGCCGCCACCGGTGATGTAGACCACGGGAAAGCCGGCGTCCTCGATCAGGCGGGCGGTGAAACAGTCGCTGCAGCCGGGGACGATGCCGGGGCCGCCATTGGCTAGAAACTGACGGAGTTGGGTAGTGCGTTTGATGATGATTTCCCCTTGCTGTAAATGAGTCTGTGTTGACCACCCATTTTACAAACGGATAGGCATCCTAACCACCCAAATATCAGTATTGCACCATTGATCAATCGACAAACCGGGTAAAAACCCTCGGGAAATCTTTGTCGTTTCCGATCAAGGCCTTTCACCCACAAAATGCAAATGCTTGTATTGCGATTTGCGCCGGGTCGTGCGTTCCCCATCAAAGTGCCATAATCCAATCGCTAAAAATTTGCCTGATGTTGGGGCGTTCAGAAACAACAAGCACGGCCGTTTGAACAGTGTTGTTCGCACGTGCTAAAGCGACATCAAACTAATTGAGTTCAAAATTATTTACTGATGAAAATAAAAAAAATTGCTGGTGCATTGGGCGCTGAAATTTTTGACGTTGACCTCACGCAGACGTTGACGACAGACTTGGTGAAAGAAATTCGCAATGTCTTTTTGCGGCATGGCATGATTTATCTTAGAAATCAGTCTCTCACATCCCAGCAGTTCATGAACTTTGCCAAGGCTATGGGCGAGCCCATTGAGTACCCCTTTGTCAAAGGCTTTGAAGAGTTTCCTCAAATCATTGAGGTGAAGAAACTGGAGCACGAAAAAGTTAACTTTGGTGGGGTTTGGCACTCTGACACCACCTATTTAGAAAAGCCGCCCATGGGGTCAATGTTGCTCTCTAAGGAAATTCCGCCTTACGGCGGAGACACCTTGTTTGCTTGCCAGTATGCGGCCTATGAGTCCTTGTCAGACACCATGCAGCGCTTGCTGGAAGGACTACGCGGCGTCAGTGCCTCGGCCAAAGCAGATGTTTCTAAAACGCGCGAAGACCGCATCAAATCTGACGGCAAAGAATCTGCGCCTAAGACTTTCACTACTTCACATCCTGTGGTGCGAACCCATCCTGAAACGGGTCGAAAAGCTTTGTATGTGAATGTGGCCCATACGGTTGGCATTGAAGGTCTGAACGACGCAGAAAGTGCCCCTTTGTTGTCCTTCTTGTTTGAGCATCAAGTCAAACCGGAGTTAACTTGCCGCTTGGTATGGGAGCCTGATGCCTTGGCATTTTGGGACAATCGATGCACCCAGCACAACCCTGTGAATGATTACCATGGCCATCGACGCGTGTTGCACCGCATCACGCTGCAGGGTGACAAGCCCGTTTAAGTCGCCCAATTGACCATATAAATCCTGTAGCAACAAGGCCATGCCTTGGGACGATGTTGCGAACAAACTGGTTTAATATATCTTGAGTCTTCTCAGGCGACGACGCAAGCAAGAACTGACAAAGCCGTCGACAAGCCCGTAACATAAACTCTATGCTTTCGATGTCCTGAATGTTGCGTAGTTTTTCATTTTTTCCATCCACTAAGTCAATGAGGTGATTTATGAATTCGTTATCCCGTTTTCCGTTTAAAGCCAAGCCCTTGATGGTTTCCTTGGCCTTGGCCGCTTGCTTGGCACCGGGTCTGGCACAGGCCAAGACCTTCAAATGGGCCAGTGCAGGTGAAATTTCAACCTGGGACATTCATTCTCAAAATAATGCGCTGCAAAATGGCTTGCATGCTGCTGTATACGAGTCATTGGTCTACTACAACAGCCGCACGTTCAAGGTTGAGCCCATGTTGGCCACATCTTGGAGTTTAGTCACACCCACTCAGTTTCGGATGAATTTACGCAAAGGCGTCAAGTTTCACGACGGTTCAGAATTCACAGCAGATGACGCGGTCTTTTCACTGGGCCGCGCCATGAAAAAAACCTCCAATTTCACCCCTTACGTGGTCGGTTTTAATCGCATTGTGAAAGTGGACTCGCATACGATCGACATCATGACTGACGGGCCCAACCCTGTCATGCTCCGACAAATGACAGAGTTGCGAATGATGAGCAAGGCGTGGGCAGAAAAAAACAACTCTGTAGAGCCTAAGGATCTCAAAAACACAGCCCAGGAAACTTTTGCCAACCGCAATGCCATGGGTACGGGCCCATTCACGCTCAAGCAGTGGGTACCAGACCAGAAAATGGTTTTTGCGAAAAACCCCAACTGGTGGGGCCAGATGGAAGGCAATGTGACCGAAATCATTTACACGCCCATCAAGTCCGAGGCTACCCGAATAGCGGCCATGTTGTCGGGCGAAGTGGACTTGGTGTTGGACCCCAGCCCGCAAGACTTGCCACGCCTGCGCACCAACGCCAACCTGAAAGTAGTCGACGGGGTGGAAAACCGCACCATCTTTTTGGGACTTGACCAGTACCGCGAGGAACTGCCAGGCTCCAACGTGAAAGGGAAAAACCCCTTGAAAGATCTGCGTGTTCGCAAAGCGCTTTACCAAGCCATCGACATCAATACGATCAACCGTGTGACCATGCGGGGGCTGTCACAACCCACAGGTGCGCTGGTCGCACCCCAGGTGGATGGCTGGACCAAAACAGTTGACACCCGTTTCCCTTATTCCCAGGATACCGCCAAAACGCTTTTGACTGAAGCCGGTTACCCCAACGGCTTTGAGGTGGACTTTGCCTGCCCCAACAACCGCTATATCAACGATGAAGAAATCTGCCAGGCCATCACGGCGATGTGGGCCAAGGTGGGCGTCAAAGCCAAACTGCGCACGCTGCCGCTGGTGACTTACTTCCCCATGATCCAGCGCAATGAAGCCAGCATTTACATGCTGGGCTGGGGCGTACCCACCTTTGACGCTTTGTACAGCTTGCAATCTTTGACACGTAGCGTCGGCACTGGAGGTGACGGCAACTACAACGTCGGCCGCTACAGCAACCAACGCATGGACTACATCGTGGACCGCATCAAAACCGAAATTGATTTTCCGGTGCGCAACCGTTTAATGACCGAGGGCTTGCAGTTGTCCAATGACACGGTTTCGCACATCCCTTTACACAACCAGATCATTCCTTGGGCCATGAAGAAAAACATTGATTTGGTACACCGCGCAGACAACCGTCTGGACTGGCGTCTGATCAAGGTCAACTGATGCTC